>CAMATS010000050.1 GCA_945861195.1 Rhodoferax sp. OV413 | reverse complement strand
CATGTCGAGCCCGGTTGGGAGAGCGCCATGGAGGCGGCGCTGCGCGAGCGCCTGGGCGGGCTAGAGGTGTCGCGGCTTGATTTGGTTCGTGCTTTTGCCAGCGACTCGCCGCCAAGCAAGCTGACTTTTTTCAGCCCACCAGCGGCCAGCCCGGCCTTGGGCCCGGCCCGGCTGCCGCAACTGGCTGATCGGCTGCGTCTGCATGATGCTGGTCAGCATGCCCTGCTGGGCGAATGGCTGCAGGGCTGCTATAGCGCTGCCAACCTGGACGAGGCTTTGGCGCAGCGGACTCAATTGGCGCCGGGCGAGCTGATATTTGTGTCGAGCGGGCATGCGGTGGGCCTCAACAGCGTGAGTTTCTACGCCCCCGATTCCGAACAGGCCGGCTTGTTGGCGCGGGCCCAGGAAATTGAAAACCTCGACAAGCAGTGGCGTGCCCAGAGCCTGATTGCTGAGCAGGCCAGTGCCGCCCTGGTGCGTGCCGAGGCGGCCTATGCCGATGCTGCGCAGCGGCTGCTGCGGCTGCGCCAAAGTGCGGTGCAGGGGCAAAGCCAGGTCCATGCGCTGCAGGTGCAGGCCCTGCGCCTGACCCAACTCGCTGAACAGGCCCGTGCCCGGGCCGAACAAATAGCCAGCGACCGGGCTGAAATCGACCAACATCTTGAGGACCTTCAGGGACGACGCCTTAAGGCGGAGGCCCAGTTTGAAGAACTCGATTTGCTGCTCGCTGACAAACAGCAAAGACATGCCGAGCTCGACGATCTGGTCACCACAGCCGAGGGCCAGCTCAGCCAGGCCCGCGAGCAACAGCGCAATCTTGAGCGCCGGGCGCAAGAGGCTGCGTTTGCGCTGCGCAGCTTGGCGGCGCGCCGTGCCGAGCTCAGCCGCGCCATCGAAACCGCAATGCAGCAGGCCGACCTGGTACGCGCAGAGACCCAAAAATGCCAGGTAGAGGCAGAGCAGCTCAACGACGCGGCGGCCCAGGCTGGATTGCAGGCCGCGCTGGCGGCTAAATTGGCCTGCGAGCAAGCCCTGGGCGAAAGGCGCAGCGCCTACGACGACCTGACTGCACGCCTGCGCGCCAGCGACGAGCGGCGGCTGCAACTCGAGCGCGAGCTCGAACCGCTGCGCCAGCGCATCACCGATTGCCAGCTGCGCGAGCAGGCGGCGCGACTGGGCAGCGAGCAATACAGCCGACTGCTTGACGAAGCCAAGGCAGACCTGCAGGCACTGGAGGCCTCGCTCGAGGCTGGTGGCGTGCGCCTGAGCGGCCTGCAAGCCGAGATTGACCGACTCAACCGCGAGATTGCCAGTTTGGGCGCGGTGAACCTTGCTGCACTCGATGAGCTCACCGTCGCACGTGAACGCAAGCAGTTTCTGGACAGCCAGTCAGCCGATCTGAACGAGGCCATGAGCACCCTGGAAGACGCCATTCGAAAAATTGATGGTGAAACCCGTGAGCTGCTGTCGGGCACATTCAACAGCGTTAACGAACACTTTGGCAAGACCTTTCCCGAACTGTTTGGTGGTGGTAATGCGCGACTGGCCATCACGGGCGATGAAATTCTTGACTCTGGCGTACAGGTGATTGCACAGCCTCCTGGTAAAAAAAATCAGACCATTCAGCTGCTCTCGGGTGGCGAGAAGGCGCTCACCGCGATTGCCCTGGTGTTTGCTATTTTTCAGCTCAACCCGGCTCCTTTTTGCCTGCTTGACGAAGTCGACGCGCCGCTGGACGATTCCAATACCGAGCGTTACGCGCGCCTGGTCGCGCGCATGAGCCGAGAGACCCAGTTCTTGTTCATCAGCCACAACAAAATTGCCATGGAAATGGCCGAGCAACTCATCGGCGTGACCATGCAAGAGCAGGGCGTCTCACGTATCGTGGTGGTTGACATGGATGCAGCGATCACGCTGGCCAAGGCGGCCTGATGAACATCAGTCCCTTGCAACTGGCGCTGGCACTGGCTGGTGGCTTGCTTTTGCTTGCGATTGGCTTGCACGGCTGGTGGTTGTCGCGGCGAAATTTGCCGCGCCAGGCGTCTCCAGCGCCAGCCAGCAGCGCAGTCAACGACGCGGGTGGCATGGAACCCGTATTGGACGACGCAGCGCTGGAGTTGTCGCGCTTTCCCCTGCCGGTGCCCGAAAAAAAGCCGCTGCTCGACGCATTGATCGACGGGCTTGCCAGCATCGCCCTGGAAAACCCGGTGTCTGGCGATGCGGCCCTGGCTGCCCTGCCGCCGACCCGCCGCGTGGGCAGCAAGCCCTTTGCCGTCGAGGGCTACAACGAGCTCGACGGGCGTTGGGAGTTGCCTGTGCCAGGCCAGCGTTACAGCGCTTTTCAGTCCGGTGTGCAACTGACCAACCGGGCGGGAGCCATCAACAACATCGAATTCTCCGAGTTTGTGGTGAAAACCCATGCGTTCTGCGACCTGGTGAACGGCACGCCCGAATTCCCGGACATGCAAGAAGAGGTTTCCCGCGCCCGCGAGCTCGAGCACTTTGCCAGCGCCCATGATGCGCAACTCGGGCTGGTGCTGCATGCCCGTCAAGCTGCCTGGAGCCCTGGCTACGTGCAGCAAAGCGCCGCCCGGCTTGGCTTTGTTGCAGGCCTGATACCGGGACGCATGGTGCTGCCTGCGTCAAGCGCTGGTTTGCCGCCCGTGCTGAGCTTGAGCTTTGACACCCAGGCCGCCTTGGCCGATGACCCGGCGCAGTCGGCCTTGCGTGAAGTCGCCCTGAGCTTGGATGTGCCGCAGGTCAGCCCGACCGAACAGGCCTTTGAGCGCATGCGCGACATTGGCATGAGCCTGGCCGCCAGCATGGACGGCAGCTTGACGGACCAGGAGGGCGCGCCCCTGAGCGCCGCGGCTTTAGACCACATTGGCGCCGATTTGCACAAACTGTATGCGCTGCTGGATGAGCGTGAATTTGCTGCGGGCTCCAGTCTGGCAAGGCGTTTGTTCTCCTGAGTTGGCGGGCGAGGTTTTTGGCCGTGCACAACTCCGACCTGCCCGGCGCCGCACCAGCCGACCCGAGCCGCCTGCAGTGGCTGCGTCAAACCCTGCACGAGCATGCGCACCGCTACCATGTGCTGGACGCGCCCACCATGCCAGATGCCGAGTACGACCGGCTGTTTCGTGAGTTGCAGGCCATCGAGACCGAGCAGCCCGAACTGCTCACCCCGGACTCACCGACCCAGCGGGTCGGTGCGCCGCCGCTGGCTGCCTTTGCCAGCGTACGCCATGCAGTGCCCATGCTCAGCATTCGCACCGAAACCGACGCCCAGGCCTCGGGCGCGCACAACTTCGACGCCCGGGTGCGGCGGGAACTCGGGCTGGCTGATGATGCCCCGGCGGTCGACTATGTGGCAGAGCCCAAGTTTGACGGCCTGGCCATGAGTCTGCGTTACGAGCAGGGCCGCTTGGTGCAGGCGGCCACCCGCGGAGACGGCGAATCGGGTGAGGACGTGACCCAAAACATCCGCACCATCGGGCAGATTCCCCTGCGTCTGGATGCCAGCGCGCCCGGGGCGCTGCCGGCGCCGCCGCTGCTGGAGGTGCGCGGAGAGGTCTACATGGGCCGCGCTGATTTTGAGGCGCTCAACGAGCGCCAACGGGCGGCCGGACAAAAAACCTTTGTGAACCCGCGCAATGCCGCGGCCGGCGCGGTGCGCCAGCTGGACCCGGCCATTGCCGCCCAGCGGCCCTTGAGCTTTTACGCCTATGGCGTAGGCGAGGTCACGCTGGCGCAGGCGGGGGGGCCAATCTTTGGCAGCCACCATGGTCTGATGCAAGCCTTGAAGAACTGGGGTTTTCCGGTCTCGGGCCTTGTCGCCATGGCCTCAGGCGCCACGCAATTGGTCGCCTATTACGACGCCATCGCGCGCCAGCGTGATGCGCTGCCCTTTGACATCGATGGTGTGGTCTACAAGGTCAACAGCCTGTCATTACAGCAGCGCATGGGCTTTGTCACGCGCGAGCCGCGCTGGGCCGTAGCCCACAAATTTCCGGCGCAGGAGATGCTCACCACGGTGCAGGCGATCGAGGTGCAGGTGGGCCGCACCGGCAAGCTCACGCCGGTGGCCAAGCTGGCGCCGGTGTTTGTGGGCGGCGTCACGGTCACCAATGCCACCCTGCACAACGAGGACGAGGCCCGGCGCAAGGACGTGCGCGTGGGCGACACCGTGGTGGTGCGCCGCGCCGGTGACGTGATTCCCGAGGTGGTGTCGGTGTTGCCCGAGCGCCGGCGCCCTGGGGCGGCGCTGTTCACCATGCCGGCGCAATGCCCGGTGTGCGGCAGCGCGGCGGTGCGCGAGGAGGGCGAGGCCGACCACCGCTGCAGCGGTGGCCTGTTTTGCAGCGCCCAGCGCAAGCAGGCCATCCTGCACTTTGCCCAGCGCCGCGCGGTGGAAGTGGAGGGCCTGGGCGATAAGCTGGTGGATCAGTTGGTGGACGGCGGCATCATCCGGACCCTGCCCGACCTGTACCGGCTGGGCCTGAGCTCGCTTGCGGCGCTGGACCGCATGGCCGACAAATCGGCGCAGAACATCGTTGATGCGTTGCAACAATCTAAGCAGACCACGCTGCCGCGCTTTTTGTTCGGCCTGGGCATCCGGCACGTGGGCGAGGCCACCGCCAAGGCGCTGGCAAGCCATTTCGGTAGCCTGGACGCCATCATGGACGCGCCGCTGGAGCAACTGCAGGCGGTGGGCGATGTTGGGCCGGTGGTGGCGCACAGCCTGCGCACTTTTTTTGATCAGCCGCACAACCGCGAGGTGGTGGCCCAGCTGCGCGCCTGCGGCCTGCGCTGGCAGGAGGGCGCTCCGGCCGCACGCCCGCCCACGCCGCTTTCAGGCAAAACCCTGGTTATCACCGGCACCCTGCCCACCCTCAGCCGCGACCAGGCTAAAGACCTGATCGAAGCCGCCGGCGGCAAGGTGGCCGGCTCGGTCAGTAAAAAAACCCACTACCTGGTGGCCGGCGCCGAAGCGGGCAGCAAGCTCGACAAAGCCCGGGAACTCGGGGTTGTTGTGCTTGATGAAGACGCTTTGAAGGAGTTGCTTGATGGCCGTGCATGAGATCCTAAAAATGGGCGACCCGCGCCTGCTGCGGGTGGCCCAGCCAGTGCTGGCTTTTGATACCGATGCCCTGCATCTGCTGGTCAGCGACCTGCTTGACACCATGCACGCGGCCAGCGGCGCCGGTCTGGCTGCCCCGCAGATCGGCGTTGATCTGCAGGTGGTGATTTTCGGCACCGACAGTGTCAACCCCCGCTATCCAGATGCCCCGCCCGTGCCCCGCACGGTGCTGGTCAACCCGGTGATCACAGCACTGGGCTTGAAAGACGGCGCTGTGCCGCTGCAGGTAGAAGACTGGGAGGGTTGCCTGTCGGTGCCAGGGCTGCGCGCCAAGGTGCCGCGCTTTGAGCGCATTCGCTATGCTGGCTTCGACCAGTTTGGCGACCCGATCGAGCGCACCGTGGATGGCTTTCACGCCCGGGTCGTGCAGCACGAATGCGATCACCTGATTGGCCTGCTCTACCCGATGCGTGTGCGCGATTTTTCGCACTTTGGCTTCACATCGGTCCTGTTTCCGGGCTTGGATGTACCGCAGGACGACTGATCAGGCCAGTGCCTCGAGCAGTTCTGTTTCGATGGCTATTTGGGTGCGGTTGTGCTGCAGCTCGGCGCCCTGAATTAAAAAAGTGTCATCGACACGTTCGCCCAGGGTGGCAATTTTTGCCAGTTGCAGGTTGATGTTGTGCTTGGCCAGCACCCGCGCAACGCTATAGAGCAGGCCCACGCGGTCGCTGGCGGCGATATTGAGCAGCCAGCGCTGCGCCTTGTCATCGGGCCGCAGCGTCACCCGGGGCGCAACCGGAAAACTCTTGACCCGGCGCGACACCCGGCCCCGGCCTGGCAGCGGCAGGGGTCCGGTTTGGGCAATGGCCAGGCCGAGTTCGTTCTCAACCAGGCTGATGAGTTCGCGGTACTGCTCGGGCATGCTGGCGCCCACCACCTGGAAGGTGTCTAGCGCATGGCCATTGCGGGCCGTGTGGATGCGGGCGTCAAGAATGCTGAAGCCGCCCTGGTCAAAGTAACCACAAATGCGGGCAAACAGGTCGGCTTTGTCGGGCGTGTAGACCATCACCTGAAGCCCTTCGCCCAGCGGTGACTGGCGGGCCCGCACGATCGACTTGCCGCTGCCCATGTGGCGCGACAGTTGCCGCGTGTGCCAAGCAATGTCGGCGGCCTCGTGGCGCATGAAGTAGCTGGCGTCCAGGGTGTCCCACAGGGGTTTGTGCGCCTCAAACGGCAGGCTGTGCAGCGCCAGAATAACCAGCGCCTCGCGCTTGCACGCCTCTGCCTCGGCCTGGGGGTCGGGCGCGCGCCCGCCGAGCACCCGCAAGGTGAGGCGGTACAGGTCCTCGAGCAGCTTGCCCTTCCAGGCGTTCCAGACCTTGGGGCTGGTGCCGCGGATATCGGCCACGGTCAGCAGGTAGAGCGCGGTCAGCCGCCGCTCGGTGCCCACGCGCTGGGCAAAGCCGGCAATCACGTCGGGGTCGCTCAGGTCTGACTTTTGCGCCACCCGGCTCATCGTCAAGTGCTCCCGCACCAAAAACTCGATCAGCACCGCATCCTCGCCCGTCATTTGGTGCTGCCGGCAAAAACGCCGGGCCTCGCTTGCACCGAGTTCGGAGTGGTCGCCACCCCGCCCCTTGGCAATGTCGTGGAACAGGGCGGCAACATACAAAATCCAGGGCTTGTCCCAGCCCGAGGCCAGTTGCGAGCAAAACGGGTACTCGTGTGCATGCTCGGCAATAAAAAAGCGCCTGGCGTTGCGCAGCACCATGAGAATGTGCTGGTCGACGGTGTAGACATGAAACAGGTCATGCTGCATTTGGCCGACGATGCGTCTGAACACCCACAGATAGCGTCCAAGCACCGAGGTTTGGTTCATCAGCCGCATCGCGTGGGTCAGCCCACCATGCATCAAAATTTGGCGAAAGCTCTCGCGGTTGACCGGGTCTTGGCGAAACCGGCCGTCCATCTGGCCGCGCGCGTTGTACAGCGCCCGCAGGGTGCGGGAGGAGAACCCCTTCAGTCCGGGGGTGGTCTGGTAGAGCAAAAAAGTTTCCAGAATGGCGCGTGGCTCGCGCTGGTAGAGGTCGTCGCTCGCGACATCGACCATCCCTGCTTTTTCATTGAACCGGGGGTTGATTGGCTGCGGGGTGTGGGTCGACGGGTTGAGCCGCTCCTCGATATTGAGCAGCAAAATCTGGTTGAGCTGGGTCACCGCCTTGGCGGCCCAGTAATAGCGGCGCATCAGCGCTTCGCTGGGCCGGGTTGCAGTGCGCGCCGGTGCGACAGTGGCATGTACATCCGGCCCAACCCGGCCGTAGCCAAATGATTCAGCCACAGCGGTTTGCAAATCAAATACCAGCCGGTCCTCGCGGCGCTGTGCAGTCAGGTGCAGGCGCGCCCGTATCAAACGCAGCAGTGCTTCGTTACGTTTAATCTGGCGCACCTCAAAGGGGGTGGCAAGCCCATTTTTTGCAAGCTCGTCCCAGTTGTTACCAAAACCGGCGGCTTTGGCCACCCACAAAATCGCCTGCAGATCACGCAGCCCGCCGGGCGATTCTTTGCAGTTGGGCTCGAGGGAGTAGGGCGAGTCTTCAAACTTGTGGTGTCTTTGCTGCAGCTCGAGGCTCTTGGCGACAAAAAATGCCCCGGGGTCCAGTGCGGCAAAGTACTTCGCCTGAAAGCTGTCAAACAGACTCGCGTTGCCGGTGATCAAGCGCGCCTCGAGCACCGAGGTTTGTACCGTCACATCGCGGGCCGCCTCTTGCAAGCATTCATCTACCGTGCGCACGCTCGAGCCAATCTCCAGGCCGGTGTCCCAGCAACTGCCAATGAAGGCCTCGATGCGGGCCTTGAGCAGATCGTCATGCAGGGCCGGCTGCTCGTTGGGCAGCAGCAGCAGGACATCGACATCAGAGCCTGGAAACAGCTCGGCTCGGCCATAGCCGCCCACCGCCAGCAGGGCCAACGGGCTGGCCAGGCCGGCCTCTTGCCATAGCGTGCACAGGGTACGGTCGGTCAGGCTCGATAGCCGGGCCAGTGCTGCGCGTATTCCTCGGGTGACAGTGCCGCAGTCTGCGATGGGCTGCAGCAGCGCTGCCTTGCGGGCTCGGTACTGCGCGCGCAATTCAGAGCTTTGAGTCATGCCGGCAGTGCAAAAGCCGGAGCCTGTGGGCTGCCAGCTGACAGGGTCAGGACCTCGTAGCCAGTTGGTGTCACGAGAACCGTGTGTTCCCATTGGGCCGACAGCGAACGGTCTTTGGTGACGATGGTCCAGCCGTCTCCCATCTCCTTGACATCGCGCCTACCAATATTGAGCATGGGCTCGATGGTGATGGTCATACCGGCTTGAAGTTGGTCTAGCGTGCCAGGGCGGCCGTAATGCAGCACCTGCGGCTCTTCATGAAATTTGCGTCCTATGCCGTGGCCGCAAAATTCGCGCACCACGCTCAAACCATGGCCTTCTGAAAACCGCTGAATGGCATGACCGATATCCCCCAAGAAAGCCCCTGCGCGCACTTTCACAATGCCGTGCCACATGGCCTCGTGGGTCAGCATGCACAAACGGCGGGCGGCAACCGACACCTCGCCCACCATGAACATGCGGCTCGAGTCACCGTGCCAGCCGTCTTTGATCACGGTGACATCCAGGTTGACGATGTCACCTCGCTTGAGCGGCTTGTCAGTCGGAATGCCGTGGCAGACCTGGTGGTTGATCGAGGCGCAAATTGCTTTGGGGTAGGGCTGGTGGCCAGGTGGCGCGTAATTGAGTGGTGCCGAGATCGCGCCTTGCACGCCGGTGGTGTAGGCGTCAGCCAGGCGGTCTAGCTCGTTGGTGCTGATGCCCGGGGTCACGAAGGGGGTCAGATAGTCCAGCAACTCTCCGGCGAGCCGTCCAGCCAAGCGCATGCCAGCGATGTCCTCAGCATTTTTGTACGTGATTGTCATGTTTGCAATTATCCCATCGGGCGCGACCGGTCTCGCGGCAGTGGCGATGGGGCCGGCGTGCTTGCGGCAGATGATTCAGCTGGGCCCAGGGTGGGGCGCCGCTAAAATCCGCACCCTCTCCACTTGGCTGCCAACGTGACCCAGCACATCACCGACTTCGAGGGTGGCAACGCCCTCAGCCCGTTTCGCGCACAGCAGCTGTTACCTGCCCTGCAGGCCGTCGAGCCCCGTATCAGCAGCGTTGCGGCACGCTTTGTCCATTTGGTGGCATCGGCTACGGTACCGAGTGCCGATTTGCGGGACCAACTCTCGGCCTTGTTGGCTTACGGCGAACCCTACCAAGGCGGTCCGGGCGGGATCCTGCTGGTGGTGACGCCTCGCTTTGGCACGGTGTCGCCCTGGGCCTCCAAGGCCACTGACATCGCGCACAACTGCGGGCTGGCGGTGCAGCGGGTGGAGCGGGTCACGCACTACCGGCTCCAGCTGGCCAAGGGCTGGCTGGGCAAACCCAGCCTCAGCCCGGCACAACTGGCATCATTGGCTGACCTGCTGCATGACCGCATGACCGAGAGCGTGATGGAGCAGGGCGCAGCCGCCCACGGTTTGTTTGCTGCGGTGCCGGCCACGCCGATGGCGCAAGTCGATGTGCTGGGGCAGGGCAGGGCGGCGTTGGAGGCCGCCAACACCAGCTTTGGCCTGGCGCTGGCCGCCGACGAGATCGACTACCTGGTGCAGGCTTTCACCCAACTGCAGCGCAACCCGACCGACGTTGAGTTGATGATGTTCGCGCAAGCCAACAGCGAGCATTGCCGTCACAAAATCTTCAATGCGGCCTTCACCATCGACGGCGTAGCGCAGCCGCACAGCCTGTTTGGCATGATTCGGCACAGCCACCAGGCCAACCCGCAGCACATGCTGGTCGCTTACTCCGACAACGCCTCCGTCATGGCCGGCAGCCAGGTCGAACGATTCATGGCCAAGTCGGCCTCTAGCGCCGGCGAAATAAGAGCTGCCAGCTACCAAAAAGAGAAGGCCACCCACCACGTGCTGATGAAGGTGGAAACCCACAACCACCCCACCGCCATCTCGCCGTTCCCCGGTGCGTCCACCGGCGCCGGCGGCGAAATCCGCGACGAAGGCGCCACCGGCCGCGGCTCCAAACCCAAGGCCGGCTTAACAGGCTTCACCGTTTCCAAAATCAATTGGGGTCAGATTCCAATTAAAAACAACACAGCAGAATCTGAAAACAATTGGAATCTGACCCCAATTTATGGGAAACCGTCGCACATTGCCAGCCCGCTGCAGATCATGCTGGAGGGGCCTTTGGGTGGGGCGGCGTTCAACAACGAGTTTGGGCGGCCGAATTTGCTGGGGTATTTCCGGGAGTA
>CAMATS010000049.1 GCA_945861195.1 Rhodoferax sp. OV413 | reverse complement strand
AGCTGAGGCTGGGCGAAACGGCTGATGCAGGGCTCACACAAAGACCTTTCGGGCCAGCTGCGGCAAACCAGGCACTGGCTGGGCAAGCCCGCCGATAGCCCCTTGAGTAAAGCTGCAAACATGGGGTCAATATACTCTGCAGGACTGCTTGTAGCCATGCTCACCCAGCGCCCCCCCACCATAGACCCACAGGCTGCCAGCCACTGGCAGCAGCAGGCACCCAGCCCATCGCCCTGGCTGCATGAGGAGGTAGGCCGACGCATGGAGGAGCGGCTGGCATGGATCAAGCGCCAACCCACGGCATGGGCCCACTGGCAGCCTGTTAACGGCGGCCTGCAAACCCACCAACTCATCGCCCGGCGCTACCCCCAAGCGACTTGCCATGTGACCGAGTTCACCCCTGAGCGGGCGTCCTATGCCCAGGCTCGACTGCGAAAGCCCTGGTGGACATTGGCAGGCTGGAAGCGTGGGCCTGCCCCCTTTGATATTCCGCCCGAGAGTTCAGTGCAGATGCTGTGGGCGAATATGGCCCTGCACATGGCGGCCGACCCGCAGGCGCTGATCGGGCAATGGCACCGGGCTCTGGAAGTGGATGGTTTTGTGATGTTCTCCTGCCTGGGTCCGGATACCCTGAGCGGGCTGCGCGAGGTCTACCGGGCCAAGGCTTGGCCCGCCCCCACGCACCAATTTACTGACATGCACGACTGGGGCGACATGCTGGTCCAAGCCGGGTTCGCTGAGCCGGTGATGGACATGGAACGCATCACGCTGAGCTTTGCCACACCCGAGCGCCTGCTGGAGGAGTTGCGTGGCCTGGGCCGCAATCTGCAGCCCCAGCGTTTTGCCGCTTTGCGTGGACGGCAGTGGCGGCGCGAACTGCTTGACGAATTGGAGCAGCGACCGCTGCAATTGGAGTTTGAGGTCATTTACGGGCATGCATTCAAGCCCTCGCCTCGCCTGAGCGTGCGCCCTGAAACCGTCTTGTCGCTGGCCCAAATGCGCGACACATTGCGCCCGGCCAAAAGCCGCTCGGCAGGTGGCTGAGGGGCTGGCATGGTGATCCAAGGGTAATTCCGGGGGTGGGCTACAATTTCTGCCTGCTGGAGCGCCAAAATGCCGGGGTTGTGTAGACCCAACAGACCCCAGACACAGCAACAGCGCCACCACACTAACTTATATGGTTTTTCGCTTCGCCACAGTTCAAGGACAAAACGTCGACTGGTTGTTACGCCGCAATTGCGCTGTCAGCCCGAAGCAATTGGCCTGGTTTTACATGTCCATGTGCGCAGTCTCCATGGTTATCGCCACTGCCTTCTGGTTTCAGGGAGCCACCCTGGTGATGCCATTTGCTTGGCTCGAATTACTGGCGGTTGGCGGCTGCTTTTTGGTTTATGCCCGGCATGCCTCAGACGGTGAGGCGATTCATTTGCGCGACCATCACTTGGTGGTTGAGCTAGAGAACGCCGGCAAGCTAGAGCGCTTTGAATTTCGCCGCGAGTGGGTGCGGGTTGAGCCAAAAACTGGCGACAACTCGCTCATTGAGGTCTATGGCCAGGGTCGATCAGTTCAGGTCGGGCGCTACGTGCGACCTGAGTTACGGCCGGTCTTGGCCAAGGAAATCCGCATGGCATTGCGCATGGCTTGAGCAGCGACGCAGTCCGCGCACAGCCCAGCATTTAAGGTAATGAAAAGTGAACATGATGAAGCGTATTCGCACTAAGTTTTTCGCCCCCCTGTCAAGCACCCTGGTTTGGGCCGGTTCGGCTCTGGGTACGGCGGCCCATGCTGTCGGTGATCTACCCGGCGGCCCAGCTGTCAGGCAGCTCAACCTGCATCCTGCGGTCACGAAAATTGCTGCAGAGCAGGCGTGGTTGCACTGGTTCATGCTGATTTTGTGCACAGTTATCTTCTTGGCGGTGTTTGGCGTGATGTTCTATTCCATCTGGAAACATCGCAAATCGGTGGGTCACAAGGCGGCGAATTTTCATGAATCTGCCACCGTTGAAATCGTCTGGACCATCGTGCCCTTCATCATCGTCATCCTGATGGCGCTTCCTGCCACCAAGGTGATCGTGGCCATGAAAGACACCACCAACGCTGACCTCACCATCAAGGCCACCGGTATGCAGTGGAAATGGGGCTACGACTACATCAAGGGCGAGGGCGAGGGCATTGGGTTCACCTCGGCACTGGATGCCTCGCACCGGGAGCTGTCCAACAATGGTGGCCCGAAAGCTGGCGTCGTCATGGACGACTACCTGCTCAAGGTGGACAACCCCATGGTGGTCCCTGTGGATAAAAAGATCCGCATCATCACCACCGCCAATGATGTGATTCACGGCTTTATGGTGCCATCTTTTGGCATCAAACAAGACGCAATTCCCGGCTTTGTCCGCGACACCTGGTTTCGGGCCGAAAAAATCGGTGATTACCACGGCCAATGCGTTGAGCTGTGCGGCAAGGAGCATGCCTACATGCCCATCCATGTGAAAGTGGTGTCGGCCGAAGACTACAGCGCCTGGGTCAGCGCAGAAAAGAAAAAACTTGCCGCCAAAGCGGATGACCCGACCAAAGTCTGGACTGTAGAAGAAATCACGCTGCGCGGCGAAAAAGTCTATGCCGCCAATTGCGCCGCCTGCCACCAGGCCAATGGCAAAGGAGTCGGTCCGGTCAAGGCCTTGGACGGCGCGACTGTGGTTCTTGACGCCGACAAAAACAAACAGATAACTATTTTGCTCAATGGCCAAAACAACGGCAGCATGCCGGCCTGGAAGCAGCTCAGCGACACCGAAATAGCCGCGGTCATCACCTTTACCAAAAACAATTGGTCCAACAAGACCGGCCAAGTGGTGCAGCCCGCTGATGTGACTGCCGCCCGCAAATAGCCCCCGTTTGCCAAAATTTACCCTTTGAGAAAGACCTCACAATGAGTGCCGTCCTAGACCACCACGACCACGCCCATGACGACCACCACGGCCATGCCCCAACGGGCTGGCGGCGCTGGGTCTATGCCACCAACCACAAAGACATCGGCACCATGTACTTGTTGTTCAGCTTCACCATGCTGATCGTCGGTGGTGCGCTGGCAATGTTGATCCGTGCCGAGTTGTTTCAGCCTGGCCTGCAGTTTGTGAACCCTGAGTTGTTTAACCAACTCACCACCATGCATGGCCTGATTATGGTTTTTGGGGCCATCATGCCAGGCTTTGTCGGCTTCGCCAACTGGATGGTTCCGCTGCAAATTGGCGCGGCTGACATGGCTTTTGCCCGTATGAATAATTTCAGCTTCTGGCTGCTGATCCCTGCCGGTCTGATGCTCGCAGGCTCGTTTTTCATGCCTGGAGGTGCGCCGGCGGCCGGCTGGACCTTGTATGCGCCGCTGACGCTTCAAATGGGTCCCAGCATGGATATGGGTATTTTCGCCCTGCATATTCTTGGCGCCTCATCGATCATGGGCTCGATCAACATCATTGTCACCATCCTCAACATGCGTGCGCCTGGCATGACGCTGATGAAGATGCCCATGTTCGCCTGGACTTGGCTGATCACCGCTTATTTGCTGATTGCCGTGATGCCGGTGCTTGCCGGTGCCATCACCATGACCCTGACTGACCGCCACTTTGGCACCAGCTTCTTCAACCCGGCAGGTGGCGGGGACCCAGTGATGTACCAACACATCTTTTGGTTCTTCGGCCACCCCGAGGTTTACATCATGATCTTGCCGGCTTTTGGCATCGTCAGCCAGATCGTGCCGGCCTTCTCGCGCAAAAAGCTGTTCGGCTATGCCTCCATGGTGTACGCCACCTCGAGCATTGCCATTTTGTCCTTCATCGTCTGGGCCCACCACATGTTCACCACCGGTATGCCGGTAACTGGCCAGTTGTTTTTCATGTATGCGACGATGCTGATTGCAGTGCCTACCGCCGTCAAGATTTTCAACTGGATTGCCACCATGTGGCAGGGCTCGATGACCTTCGAGACGCCAATGCTGTTCGCCGTGGGTTTTATCTTCGTATTCACCATGGGCGGGTTCACCGGCCTGATCCTGGCGATGGCGCCCATTGATATCCAGCTGCAGGACACCTATTACGTGGTGGCGCACTTCCACTATGTGCTGGTGGCCGGGTCGCTGTACGCCATGTTTGCCGGCTACTACTACTGGGTACCGAAGTGGACAGGCGTGATGTACAACGAAACCCGTGGCAAGATTCACTTTTGGTGGTCGCTGATTGCCTTTAACGTCACCTTCTTCCCCATGCACTTCCTCGGTTTGGCGGGCATGCCACGCCGCTATGCCGACTACCCGATGCAGTTCGCTGATTTCAATGTCGTGGCTTCGCTGGGTGGCTTTGCATTTGGTCTGGCGCAGGTCTATTTCTTTTTCTTCATTGTGTTGCCCACCATGATGGGCAAGGGCGAAAAAGCACCCCAAAATCCGTGGGAAGGGGCCGAGGGCCTGGAGTGGGAGATACCCTCGCCAGCGCCTTTTCACACTTTTGAAACGCCACCCAAGCTGAATGCCGCAGCCACCAAGGTGCTGGGCTGAAACACCCTGGACCAATCACATGACGCCTGAGCAAAAAAAGGCTAATCTGCGCACCGGTTTGATCCTTGCGTCGATTGCGCTGGCGTTTCTCCTTGGCTTTATGGCCAAGATGCTGATGATGGGCAAATGAGCATGAGCATGAACCTGCGCCTAGAAAATATCCGGATGGTCAGCAAGCTGCTGGTTGTAGCCGCCGGTATGTTTTCCTTCGGCTATGCACTGGTGCCGATTTACCGGGCGATTTGCGAGATGACCGGCATCAATGTCCTGGCTGCGGGCGATCGCAACATACCGGGTGCGACATCCAATGCGCCGGCCAACACACAAGTCGACACCAGCCGGACCATCACGGTTGAGTTTGATGCCAACGCCCGCGGTCCCTGGCATTTCAGGCCGGCACAGCGCTCTGTGCAGGTTCACCCAGGCGAAATGGTCAGCGTGATGTACGAGTTCCAAAACACCCAAAACCGACGCATGGCGGCCCAGGCGATACCAAGTTATGCGCCCCAGCAGGCTGCCCCGCACTTCAACAAGATGGAATGTTTTTGCTTCAGCCAGTACACGCTGGAGCCGGGTGAAAAAAAATCATGGCCAGTGGTCTTTGTGATCGATCCCAAGCTGTCGCGGGATGTTCGCACCATCACCCTGTCCTACACTTTTTTTGAGGTCGGTGGCAAGACCCCTGCAGCGCCGGTGGCCGATGCCCAGCGCCATATCAAAGCTGGCGCAGGCTCATGACAGTAGTGCCCCCCAAGCCGGCGCCGACCTCACTATGGCGCGCCCTGAAAATGGTGGCCTGGTCTTTTGTCGGCATCCGGGACGGCAGCGAGTCAGCCACAGATGTGGCTCGGGTGAATCCCCTCCATGTTGTAGCGGTTGGCATGGCGGGCGCGGCAGTACTGGTCGTTGGCCTGGTCCTGCTCGTGAATTGGGTGGTGGCCAAATAGGCCGCCGTGGGGCAACGCAAAGCGCACACACACTGCAAAGCTAACTGAAAGTTATGGATCTGACATGAGCTCAACATCACAGGCAACAACACCTTATTATTTTGTTCCCGAGCCCTCGCGTCATCCGGCGATGGCCTCGCTGGGTTTGTTTTTTGTCATTCTCGGAGCGGGGCAATGGATCAATGGGGCTGACTGGGGCAAATGGTCGCTGGCCTTTGGCATGCTTTGGTTTTTGGTTGTTTTGTTCCAATGGTTCAGCCAGGCGGTCGGCGAGAGCCAAGACGGGCGATACGGGCGCAAGGTAGACCTGTCATTTCGCTGGAGCATGAGCTGGTTCATCTTCTCCGAGGTGATGTTTTTTGGCGCATTCTTCAGTGCCCTGTGGTGGGCGCGCGCCCATTCCCTGCCGGAGCTGGGAAATCTCGAAAACGCGCTGCTCTGGCCGGATTTCAAGGCCGTATGGCCGAGTCTGGCAGCTGGTGCAACTGCATCGCCGGCCGATATCGTCGAGCCTTTCACCACCATGACGCCGTTTTGGCTGCCGACCATCAACACAGCGCTGCTGCTGAGCTCCGGCGTAACGCTGACGATCGCCCACCACGCCTTGATTGAGAACAAGCGCAGCCGCACCATCACCTTCATGTGGCTGACCGTTCTGCTGGGTATTGTGTTTCTGGGGGTTCAGGGCTACGAGTACTACCACGCCTACCATGACCTCAACCTTAAGCTCAGCTCCGGGGTGTACGGATCAACTTTTTTCATGCTTACCGGCTTCCACGGTTTCCATGTTTTTATCGGCATGCTGATGCTGCTGTTCATCACGCTGCGCTTGCAAAAAGGCCACTTCAGCCCGGATAAACATTTTGGCTTTGAGGGCGCAGCCTGGTACTGGCATTTTGTCGATGTGGTTTGGCTGGGGCTGTACATCCTGGTTTACTGGCTGTAGGCTCAGCTTGCCGGGCTGCAACAAAAGGCACTGCAGGGGTGCCCTTTTGTACCAGCTCCCAACTCTGGGTTACTGGCCGGCTGCAATGCCAGTCGGCTGAATGTAGCCAAGCTTCCAAGCCGCCAGGATGCAGACAAACAGCAGAATCGACACCCCAACCCGCATGCCCAGGGCCAAGGCCATTTTGTTTCCCTTGGCACCCTGCTTGAGCATGAAATACAGGGCAGTACCCAGGCTGGAAAAAATGGCAATGAAGGCAACTAAGACGAGGTATTTCATGCCTGGGATTATCCAGTGAATACAAACAAGAGGTTTGCGCTGGTCACTCTATCGGCCTTGTTGGGGACGGCCCTTACCGCCGGGCTGGGAGTATGGCAACTCTCCAGAGCAGCCGAAAAACAAGCGATTGCCGCCAGCATATTGGCCCGGGGGCTGCTGCCGCCGCTCTCCGTTAAAGGGCTTGGCCAACTCGCCCAACCCCTGTCAGAGCTTTACCGGCGCGCCGAGTTGCGTGGGCAATGGCTGACAAAGCACACTTTTTTTTTGGACAACCGGCAGATGAATGCCAAGCCCGGGCTGTTCGTCATCACCCCCCTGGCTTTGGCCGACAGCAGCTTGGTGCTGCTGGTACAGCGGGGCTGGGTAGCGCGTAATTTTTTAGACCGCAACAGCCTTCCCGAGGTCGACACGCCTGAGGGCATGGTCAGCATCTCCGGCCTGATTGTCCCGCCGCCGTCCAAGCTCTATGAGCTTGGCCCGTCACAAACCGGGCGGCTGCGGCAAAATCTAGATGTTGCTGCTTTGCGCAGCGAAACAGGTTTGGCGTTGATGCCCCTGTCGGTGCAGCAAACGGATACCCTGCGCGACGGCCTGCAACGCGATTGGCAGCGTCCCGCAGCCGGGGTCGACAAGCACTATGGTTATGCGTTTCAATGGTTTGGTCTGAGTGCCCTGATCGCGCTTCTTTATGTCTGGTTTCAACTTGTCAAACGCCCCCCAACCCCCGACTGAACAACCGCTGGGTTTGACAGTGCATGCCCTGCCACTGCCCGGCGATGCCATGGCGCGGCCTGGGCGGGTGCTGAGGGGTCGCTGGACCATGCTTGCCCTGTTGCTGGCCTGCGCTGCGCCAGTGTTGGTTTCGTACTTCACCTACTATGTGGTGCGGCCTGAGGGGCGCCGAGTTTTTGGCGAACTCATCGAGCCCCAGCGACCGCTGCCGGCCATTGCCACGAGCAGCCTGGACGCCCAAACCGGCCGTTTGACTGACCTGAAAGGCCAGTGGCTGCTGCTCAGCGTGGCGGGTGGCGCCTGTGATGCGGCCTGTGCGGGCCAGCTGTATTTGCAACGCCAGCTGCGCGAGGGCCTGGGCAAAGAAAAAGACCGACTCGACTGGGTATGGCTGGTCCCTGACCAGGCGGCTGTGGCTGAGGCTTTGCTGCCCGCTTTGAAGGATGCCACCGTGCTGCGTGTGCCCAATGACCAACTGGCCGCCTGGCTTGTGCCAGCGCCGGGGCAGCGGCTGGAGGCGCACCTGTATGTCGTTGACCCGATGGGCAACTGGATGATGCGCTTTCCGGCTAGCCTGGACGCCTCGGGCGCTGCACGAGCAAAGCGGGATTTGGAGCGACTGCTTCGTGCATCGGCCTTTTGGGATCAGCCGGGGCGGGAACCCGGCAAATAAGGAAATAGGGACTGATCGCGGTGTCAAACCTTTTGGATTTATCTCCCCTGTTGGGGCTTATGGCGATAGGCCTGTTGTTGGCACTCGGCCCCCTGCTGTGGGTGTGGCGGCGCAATCGGGCGGGCGGCCTGAGACAGGTCCAGTATGCCCTGACCCTGCTGACTTTGTTCCTGACCTTTGACCTGGTGCTGTTCGGCGCATTCACCCGCCTGACAGACTCGGGCCTGGGCTGCCCGGATTGGCCGGGTTGCTACGGCATGAGCACGCCAGCAGGTGCCCGGGCTTCGATCGCTGCCGCTCAGGACGCCATGCCCAGCGGTCCGGTCACCCATGGCAAGGCCTGGATTGAGATGATCCACCGCTACCTGGCCGCGGCTGTGGGGATGCTGATTTTGGTGCTGGCCACCAATGCCTGGCGTATGCATTGGCAGGCTGAGCGGTCCGGTAGACCGGCGATGCTGCGCCAGGGGATGAGCCCCTGGTGGCCCAGCCTCACCTTGCTGTGGGTTTGTGTGCAAGGGGCATTTGGTGCGTTGACAGTGACCATGAAACTGTTTCCGGCTATCGTCACTCTGCATCTGCTGGGCGGCCTGGCCCTGCTGGGCCTGCTGGGCAGCCAAGCGGTGCGGCAGAACTTGTTGGACCAAGCCCGTGCTCCAATTGTTCGCACCCATGGTCTGCATCGGCTGCTGTTGCTCACAGCGGTTGCGCTGGTGGCACAGCTCGCCCTGGGCGGCTGGGTTAGCACCAACTACGCTGTGCTGGCCTGCTCGGATTTTCCCAAGTGCCAAAACAGCTGGTGGCCGCCCATGAATTTCGAGCAGGGCTTTGAGTTGTGGCGCGGGCTCGGGCTGACATCTGCGGGGCAACCCATCACCTTCTCCGCCCTGACCGCGATCCACTACATGCACCGGCTGATGGCGCTGCTGCTGCTTGGTTTGCTTGGACTGCTGGCCTGGCGCTTGCAACGCCAAAGCGAGCTGCGCCAACCGGGCCGCTGGCTGGCTTGGCTGGCGCTGCTGCAACTCGTCACCGGCTTGAGCAATGTGGTGCTTGAGTGGCCCTTGGCTGCAGCAGTGCTGCACACGGGTGGCGCGGCTGCCCTGGTGCTGGTTTTGACCTGGGTCGCAGCAGCCAGCCGGGCGCCAGAGCCTGGCCAGCGTACCCAGCCGATGCTGACGGCTGGTTTGCGCCCATGAGTGCCTCACCTGTTGCGGCTCAGGCATCGACGGCCAGGCAGTTCTATGTCCTGACCAAGCCCCGTGTCGTGCAATTGATTGTTTTTTGCGCCCTGATTGGCATGGTGCTCGCCGTGCCCGGCCTGCCCTCGTGGGAAGAATTGCGTTTGGCACTGCTGGCCTGTGTCGGCATTTGGCTGGTGTCGGGGGCCGCAGCAGCATTCAACTGTATTGTTGAGCAGGGCATTGATGCCAAAATGAAACGAACCGCTTGGCGCCCAAGTGCCAGGGGCGAACTAGGCAAGCGCCAAACCCTGCTGTTCTCGGCGGTGCTGTGTCTGCTGGGGTCGGTCTTGCTGTATGTCTGGGTGAATCCCTTGACCATGTGGCTCACCTTTGCTACCTTTGTCGGCTATGCGGTGGTCTACACGGTGATTCTCAAGCCGCTCACCCCCCAGAACATTGTGATCGGTGGCGCCTCGGGCGCCATGCCGCCGGTGCTGGGCTGGGCGGCCATGACTGGCGAGGTCGGGCCAGAGGCTTTGATCTTGTTTTTGATCATTTTTTTATGGACCCCCCCGCATTTTTGGGCGCTGGCACTCTACCGGGTCGAAGACTACCGCAAATCCGGACTGCCCATGTTGCCGGTGACCCACGGCAACGAATTCACCCGCCTGCAGGTCTTGCTCTACACCTTTGTGCTGTTTGCCGCATGTTTGCTGCCCTTTGTCTATGGCATGAACTCCTGGATCTACCTGTTCGCTGCAGTGGTCTTGAGCCTGATTTTTTGTTGGTACGGTTTTCGGCTGTGGCGTAACTACTCGGATGAGCTCGCGCGCCAGACCTTCCGGTTCTCGCTCACCCACCTCAGCCTGCTGTTTGCTGCCATGCTGGTAGACCACTATGTACTCTAAGAACCCCGCGGGTAAACGCCAAACGCTGCAATGGCTTGCTTTGGCCGCTGTGCCCTGCGGGGCGATCGGCCTGTTGGCAGCCTGCGCTGACGACAAACCAAGGTTCTCATCAATCGACCTCACTGGCGCCCATTACGCCCGCGACTTTTCCCTGACCGACCACAACGGCCAAGCCCGCACCATAAAGGATTTTTCTGGCAAGGTGGTGGTGCTGTTTTTTGGCTTCACCCAGTGCCCCGATGCCTGTCCCAGCACGCTGGCCGAGCTGGTTGAAATCAAAAAAATGCTGGGCCCGCAGGGCGATCGCTTGCAGGGTTTGTTTGTGACCCTAGACCCGGAGCGTGACACGCCCGAGGTGCTCAAAGCCTATATAGGCAATTTCGACCCAGGTTTTTTGGCGCTTTACACCAGCCTCGACAAGCTGCCTACGTTGGCCAA
>CAMATS010000048.1 GCA_945861195.1 Rhodoferax sp. OV413 | reverse complement strand
GTGGAAGAGGCGCTGTTTTTGGCCACCCGCTTGGTCCTGATGAGCCCAAGCCCCGGGCGTATTTCGCACACCTACGAGAACGTGCCCTTTTCGCGCGAGTTTCTTTCGCATGGGGACGCCCGCAGGGTCAAATCAGAGCCCGAGTTCATTCGCATGCGCGAAGAGGTTCTGGCAATCGTCCACCAGCGGGAGCCCGCTCATGTCTGAACCAACGCCCGGCCTCAAAACCAGCGCCTTCAAGGTGCCCGGCGAGGGCAGCAGCGCGGCCATCAGCGTGGTCACTGTGTTTGTCATTTTGGGCCTGTGGTTTCTTGTCACCAACATGGGCTGGATCAAGCCCTTGTTTTTACCCTCGCCGCAAGCGACTTTTGAGCAGTTTTATGCCTACCTCACCGGTGCGGCAAATGACAAGCCGCTGTGGCAGCATTTTGCGGCCAGCATGTTTCGGGTTTTCGCTGCGTTTTTTCTGGCCTGCCTGTTGGCCGTGCCGATTGGCATTGCGATGGGCATGTCACGGGTGTGGCGGGGTATTTTTGATCCCCCCATTGAGCTCTACCGCCCGCTGCCGCCGCTGTCCTACCTGCCACTCATCATCATCTGGTTTGGCATTGATGAGCTGCCCAAAGTACTGCTGATTTTCCTGAGCTGCTTTGCGCCCTTGGCCATGGCTGCGCGCTCCGGCATGCGCAGCGCTTCGCAAGAGCAAATGAACGCAGCCTACTCGATGGGTGCGAGCTACACACAGGTCATTCGCCATGTCGTGCTGCCCGCTGCCCTGCCCGAGATTTTGGTCGGCATGCGGGTCTCGATTGGCTTTGGCTGGAGCACGCTGGTGGCCGCTGAGATGGTGGCTGCCAATGTGGGCCTTGGGCAAATGGTGCTCAATGCATCAAACTTCTTACGCACCGACATTGTGGTGATGGGCATCATCGTGATTGGCGTGGTGGCTTATATGTTTGACCTGCTGATGCGCCGTGTTGAAGACAAACTGGTTCCCTGGAAAGGTCGGGTCTGATGAAAGCTAATTTTTTTTCCCCGATTACCGGCTCTGTGATGCCGCGTTTTGCCGGGCTGGCAACGCTCATGCGCCTACCTTACCTCGACTTTGACCATGAGGCGTTTTCGCAGGTGGATATTGGCCTGGTTGGCGTTCCATGGGACGGGGGCACCACCAACCGCGCCGGCGCCAGGCACGGGCCGCGCCAGGTGCGAGACCTTTCCACCATGATCCGCAATGTCAACCGCGCCAGCGGCATCAACCCCTTTGCGCTGTGCAACTGTGCCGATCTCGGCGATACGCCGGTCAACCCGATCGACGTGATGGACTCCATGGCGCGCATCAAGACTTTTTTTGACCGCGTCTGCGATGCAGGCATAGCGCCCCTGGCAGTTGGTGGCGACCACCTCTCAACCCTGCCCATCATGCGGGCCCTGGCTAAAAAAGGGCCGGTAGGCATGGTGCACTTTGATGCCCACACCGACACCTGGGACGGCTATTTTGGCGGCTTCAAGTACACCCACGGAACCCCCTTCAGGCGGGCTGTCGAAGAGGGCCTGCTTGACCCCAAGCGCACGGTACAAATCGGCATTCGGGGTGCGCTGTACAACGATGCCGAGGACACCTGGGGCCAGCAACAGGGCATCCGCGTGATTGACATTGATGAATTCCACGCCCTGGGCATCGAGGCGGTCATGGCCGAGGCGCGCCGGGTGGTGGGCGATGGGCCGACCTATGTGAGCTTTGATGTCGACGCGCTCGACCCGGTTTATGCCCCGGGCACCGGAACCCCCGAGATTGGTGGCATGACCACCCTGGAAGCCCAATGGGCGGTGCGCAAACTCCAGGGGCTCAACCTGGTTGGCGGCGATGTGGTGGAGGTATCGCCTCCGTTTGACACCAGCGGTAACACCGCCATGGTCGGGGCCACCATGCTGTTTGAAATTCTGTGCGTACTCGCCGACAGCGTCAAACAGCGCCGCACCGGGCCCATGGCCGCTCGGGTCTAAGCCAGGCGCAAGTGCGGCAGTCGGCTGCGCCGGGCGCCGCGGGCCTGCGCCAATTCATCGACGGCGACACCCAAGGCGCGAATACCCGCGCTAATCTGATCGGCCGGTATGGACGACAGGCGTAAGCGAAAAAACGGACAGGGATAGGGCGGGCTGGCGAAAAACACCTCGCCAGCCTCGATCAACACACCCTGGCTGCGGGCCATCAGTGCCAGCTCGGAGGAATCTACCCAGTCCGGAGCCCGAACCCAGATCGACGCCCCACCCGAGGGCAGTTTGAACTCAAAATCCGGCAAATGCAGTTGCAAAGCCTGCGCGGCCAGTGCCATTCGTTCCTGCATCGCCTGGTTCACCTTGCGGGCATGGGAGTCGTGGTGGCCCAGAGACAAAAACATGGCATAAGCGTGCTGTAAAAAAGCACTCGGGTGGCGCACCATGGCATGGCGCAGTTCGCGTAACTCGGCAATCAAGGCTCGGGGCGCCACGATATAGCCCAAGCGCAAAGACGGCGACAGGCTCTTGGAAACCGAGCCAACATAAATCACCCGCCCGGTCTTATCCAGGCTTTTGAGGGCCGGCATCGGTTCGCCGGCATAGAGATTTTCGGCCTCGTAGTCGTCCTCAATCAGCACAAAGTCCCGTTCCTCCGCCTTTGCCAGCAGCGCTTGGCGGCGAGCCATGCTCAGGGTGGCGGTGGTCGGGCTCTGGTGGGAGGGGGTTACAAACACGTAGTCCAAGGCTGGCAGCGAATCCACCACCAGGCCCTGTGCGTCAACCGGCAGCTCGATGACACGGGGCTTTCTGAGCGAAAAGCTGTTGCGAGCGTGCGGGTGGCCAGGCTCTTCGAGGCCAAGCCGCTGATTTGGGTCAAACAGCGCCTCAGCCAAAAGGTAGTAGGCGTGCTGGGCACCCACAGTGATCAAAATTTCTTCCTGCAGCGCAAACACGCCGCGCTTGGGCAGCAAACGCAGTCTAATTTGCTGAATCAGGTCTGGTACATCATTCACCTCGAAGTCTGGCGTCCACTGCGGCAAGTGGGAGCGAGCCAGGCTGTGCACGCAGCACTCCCGAAAAGCCTCGGTAGGAAACAGTTGGGGGTCGTAGGTGCCGTAAACAAAGGGGAAGGGGTAGGCACTCCAGCGGTCTGGTTTTGACAGCGTACGTTGGTCGGTCAGCGATCGCAAAACCCGGTTAGCCCAGACCGGTGGCATGCCAGCCACCTTGCCCGAAGCAGCCGCCTGGCTGCTGGGCTTGACCTCGACTGGCCGCGCATTGAGGGTCACAAACACACCGCTGCGCGGCCTGGATTCCAAAAAACCGTCGTCCACCAGTTGTAAATAAGCCGCGGTCACGGTGTTGCGGCTCAGGGCCAACACCTTGGCCAACTCCCTTGAAGAAGGCAGGGGCGCACCCATGGGCAGACGCCCATCCAAAATAGCCTGAACCACGGACAAGCGCAGCCGCTGCTGCAAAGGCAGCCCCGGCCCCTGCTGCAAGGCAAACAGGCTTTCCCATTGCGCGTTTTTGGTGCGGGGCGTGTTCGTCATGACCGGGTCAGTATAAAAGCAGGGGCGCTGGCTTGTTCGAATCCGGCCATCTGGCTCTATCAGATTCGGCCTAAGCCGCCTATCCTGCCAGCTTGAAAAACCCAATCAGAGTTCACCATGCCCCAAGCCAACCCGCCAGTCACCACAGCCACCCTCGCCGCTTTCAGCGAGGCCTGGAACCGCCACGATGTCGATGCCTTGATGTCCTTCATGAGCGATGACTGCGTGTTCATGACCGCGGGCGGCCCAGACGCCTGCGGTGCCCGCCATGCTGGCACTGAGGCCGTACGCAAAGCCTTCGCCGGGGCATGGGCAACCTTGCCCGACGCCCAATGGCGCAATGGCCAGCACTTTGTGCAAGGCGATTTCGGCGTGTCGCAATGGACCTTCACGGGTACCGCAGCCGATGGCAGCCGGGTCGAGACCGATGGCGTCGACATCTTCACCTTTCGCGACGGCAAGATTTCCGTCAAAAATGCCTTCCGCAAGGCACGCCCCAATCTGCCCGCTGCTCAATAAGCAGGTAGGCGCATGAGCATGACGCAAACAATGCAATTCACCAGTGGCGCGCCATCTACAGACCGACGCTATGACCCGCATTACGACCCGCTGGTCTCGCCGAACCCAGGCGCGGGGCGGGCCTACGCGCCGACCTATTGGGTAGCCAGTGCTGGTACCCCCCCGGCAGACGACGGCCCGGTCTCGGCAGACATGGATGCTGACGTGGTGGTTATCGGGTCAGGCTCAACCGGCATGTCGACCGCGCTGTACCTGGCACAAGAGCATGGCATTCAGGCCTTGGTGCTGGAAGCCAACCAGACCGCATGGGGCTGCTCCAGCCGCAGCGGCGGTCAGGGCCAAAATGCTAGCGGCCGGCTCACCCGCTCGCAGTGGATCGAGCGCTGGGGGCTGGACGTAGCTAAGAAGCTCGACCGAGAGATTCGCACCGGTTTCGAGAACTTCAAGGCACTGACCGAGGAGATCGACTGCGATGCCACCGACGGCGGCCACCTCTACCTGGCACACCGGCCCGAGAAAATGGCCTACCTGCGCAACGAGCACCGCGTGCGCAATGAAACTTTTGGCTATAAGACTCGCATATTGAGCGCCGAAGAGGTGCGCCGCGACTACTGCGACGAGCGGGACACCGCAGGCGCCATGCTGGAAGCTGAAGGCGTGGGCGTTCACCCGCTCAAATTCACCTTTGGGCTGATGCGCAAGGCTCGCGCATTGGGCGTGAAGGTCCACACGGCCAGCCCAGTGCAAGGCTGGACCACGGTTAACGGCGTGCACCACCTGCGCACCCCGGGCGGCGTGGTGCGGGCCAAGCGGGTGGCGGTTTGCACCGGCGGCTACACCGGGCAGGGACTCAACCCCATGCTCAAGAACAAGCTGCTGCCCATCCTGTCAAATTCGGTGGTCACGCGGCCCCTCACGCAAGCCGAACTGGAAGCAACGAACTTCAAGTCGCACACGTTCCTCACCGACACCCGTACGCTGCGCTTTTACTACCGGCTTCTCAAAGATAACCGCCTGCAGTTGGGTAGCCGCAGTTCCATCACCGGGGCCGACGCGCAAGACCCGGTGCACCTGAAACTGTTGACAGACGCCATCGCGCGCAAGTTCCCCCCCTTAGCCGGCATCCAGATTGACTACTCCTGGTGGGGCTGGGTGGATGTGAGCCACGACATGATGCCGCGCATCAGCCGGCCCGACCCAGCCCAGACGGTGTGGCATGCGGTGGGCTACGGTGGCAATGGTGTGTCGTTTTCTACCTGGGCCGGCAAACGGCTGGCCGAACGTGTGGCTGGCAAGGATGGTGGCGACGAGGTGTTTCAGTTGCCCATCTACAGCTCACCTCTGGAATACCCCAATCTGTTTGGCGTGGTGCGGTCTGAGGCGTTCGCGCCCTTCCGGCGCTTTGGCCAGTATTTTCTGTACAAATGGTACTGGTTGAGGGATGAGAAATAATTCAAATAAAGCATGGCAAACCTGCCGCAGCGCGGCCATTTGCTTATGAGCTGGTAATCGTTGGACCCGTTTATTTTCGTATTTTTACTATGAGGAGCAAACCATGAGCACGATTGACCGTAGACACCTTTTGCAAGCGGGCGCCGCCCTGACAGCCGGCAGCATTTTTGGCATTCCGTTGGAGGTTGCCGCCCAGGCCGCCAAGGGTGGCGTGCTGGTGATCGGCAGTACGCAGACGCCACGCCACCTGAACTCGGCAGTGCAAAGCGGTATTGCCACCATGATGCCGGCAGCCCAGCTGTTTGCCTCGCTGATCCGCATGGACAAGAACTGGAAACCGCAGCCCTACCTGGCTGAGAGCTGGACCCTGTCGCCAGACAACCGCAGCGTGTCGCTGGTGCTGCGCAAGGACGCCGTGTTCCACGACGGCAAACCCATCACGGCGGAAGACGTCAAGTTCTCCATCGAGACCATCCGCGACAACCACCCGTTCAAGACCATGTACGGGCCGGTTAACGCGGTCACCATCAGCGACGCCCGAACGGCCGTGATACGCCTCTCCGAGCCGCACCCCGCCGTGCTGCTGGCGCTGTCGACCTCGCTCACCCCCATCATCCCGAAACATATTTTTGGCGATGGCACTGATGTGAAAATCCACCCGCGCAACGGCAACCCGGTGGGCTCCGGCCCGTTCAAACTGATCGAGTTCAAGCCAGGCGAGCACATCATCATGGAGCGCTTTGACCGCTTCTTCGTCAAGGACCAGCCCAAGCTCGAGCGCTTCATCGTGCGCTTGTTCAAAGACTCGAGCAGTATGCTGCTGGCCTTTGAGCGCGGTGAGATCGACGCCCAATCAGTGAGCGATCCGCGCGAGTTGGATCGGGTACGTAAGACACCAGGCGTTTTTGTCGTCAAGGGTGCCGCCCCGGCCATCGGGCCACTGATCTGGCTGGCCTTCAACACCAAAAACCCCAAGCTGGCCGACAAGCGCGTGCGCCAAGCGATTAATTTTGCGGTAGACAAACAATACATCCTCAACACCATCCTGGGTGGTATCAACTCCCGTGCTACCGGCCCACTGGCCGCTGGCAGCCCGTACTACACCAACGATGTCGAAAAGTACGAACTCAACCTGGCCAAGGCCGCCAAGCTGCTCGATGAGGCGGGTCTCAAGCCTGGCGCCAACGGCGTTCGGCTGACGCTGGATCTGGACGCCATCCCGGGCAATTCGGACGCCAAAAATGTTCAGGAATATCTCAAACCCTCGCTGGCCAAGGTAGGCATTGAAGTCAACCTTCGACTGTCGCCCGACTTCCCGTCTTGGGCGCGGCGCGTATCGTCGTTGCAGTTCGAGATGAGTCTGGATTCGGTCTGGAACTGGGGCGACCCGGTCATCGGCGTGCACCGCACCTGGCTGAGTTCCAACATCAAGCCCGGCGTGATCTGGTCCAACACCCAGAGCTACACCAACCCCAAGGTTGACGAATGGCTGGCCGCTGCAGGCCAGGAGATGAACCTGGCCAAGCGCAAAGAGCTCTACAAGCAGGTGCAGAAGACGGTGGTCGACGACTGCCCGGTAGCGTTCCTTTACGAGCAGACCTTTTACGAAGCCTATGGGGCCAAGGTTGTCAACCCGCCGGGCGGCATCTGGGGTCAGACTGACGGCATCACTGAAACCACGATGAAGGCCTGACCCCCGCACCCTTCATGCGTCTGCTGATCGCCTTGTTGCGCCGGCTGGCCTGGGCCGGTGGTTTGCTGGTCGCCGTACTGGCCATCAACTTCATGCTGATCCACGCCGCGCCGGGCGACCCGGCCAGTGTGATTGCGGGTGAAATGGGCGGCGGTGACGAAGCCGTGATGGCCAGCATCAAGAAGGCCTACGGGCTGGACAAGCCGCTGCCGGTTCAGTTCGTCACCTACATCGGCAAGAGCCTGCAGGGTGACCTCGGGCAGTCTTACACCTACAGCCGACCGGTCTCAGGCCTGATCCTGGATCGCATCGGCCCGACCATCCTGCTGGTGCTCACCGCACTGGTCTTTGCGATTGTGGTGGGCACCTTGCTGGGTGTCTTCGCTTCACGCCGGCCAGACAGCTTTGCCAGCGGCGCGGTCACCATACTGTCGCTGGTCGGCTATGCCATGCCCGTGTTCTGGACCGGCATCCTGCTGGTCATCTTGTTTGGCAAGGTCTGGCCCATCATGCCTATTGCTGGCATGCGGGACGTGCGGCAGTTTGGTGTGGGTGGCTGGAGCGCGGTGGTCGATGTGCTGCATCACCTGGTGTTGCCGGCCCTCACACTGACCATCATCTACCTCGCGCAATACAGCCGGCTCGCACGTGCGAGCATGCTTGAAGTGCTGGGCTCGGACTACATCCGTACCGCGCGTGCCAAGGGCCTGAGCGAGTGGGTGGTGACCTTCAAGCATGCGCTGCGCAATGCCTTGATGCCGGTTGTGACGATCGCGGGGCTGCAGTTTGGCAACCTGATCTCAGGTGCGGTGCTGGTCGAGACCGTGTTCAGCTGGCCCGGCCTGGGCACGCTGGCGCTCGACGCCATTTTGGGGCGCGACTACCCCACCCTGCTGGGCGTGCTGACGTTTTCTTCCATGTTGGTCATTGCAGCCAACCTTGTAACCGACCTGAGCTACCGCTGGATCGACCCGCGGCTGCGCGGCAAATGAGCACGAAGACACCTACTGTCAAAGTGCTGTCCCCCGTACGGGAAGCCTGGCGCGTATTCAGTCGCAACAAGGCCGCCCTGCTGGGCTTGCTGCTGCTGGTCTGTATCGCGCTGGTCATGCTGCTGGGGCCAGACCTGTATGGCGTGAAGCCCTTCGACATCATGGGCGCGCCGTTTACCGAGCCCTTCACAGACCGCAGCTTGTGGCTGGGTACCGACTACCTGGGCCGCGACCTCCTGGCCGGCATGTTGGTTGGTGGCCGCGCCACGGTGATGGTTGGGCTGGCTGCGGCCTTCATCACGGTGTCGATTGGCGTCACAGTCGGTTCTTTGGCGGGTTACTTTGGGGGCTGGGTCGACAGCCTGCTGTCGCGCTTGACCGAGCTGTTCCAGGTGCTGCCGGCGCTGCTGTTCGCCATGGTGCTGGTGACCCTGTTCCAGCCCTCGATGGTTGTGGTGATCGTCGCCATCGGCATGGTCAGTTGGACGGGTACCGCGCGGCTGGCTCGGGCCGAATTCATGCGCCTTCGTGGTCTGGAGTATGTGAGCGCGGCGCGGGCCATGGGGGCCAGCCACCTGCGCCTGATGCTGCGCGAGATCCTGCCCAATGCGCTGCCGCCACTCATCGTGTCGGCAACCCTGATCATCGGTGTGGCCATCCTGTTTGAAGCAGGCTTGAGCTTCCTGGGCTTGTCAGACCCCAACGTCATGAGCTGGGGGCTGATGATCGGCTCCAACCGGCGCAACATCCTGGAATGCTGGTGGGCAGTGAGCTTCCCTGGCGCGGCGATTTTCCTCACGGTGTTGTCGGTCAGCTTGGTGGGCGACGGCCTGAATGACGCACTCAACCCCAAGCTGCATTTGCGCTGATGAACACGAAGCTAAAGGCATGAGCACCGTCGCAGAAGCCGCCCCTGCCCTGTTGGAAGTGAGCCAACTCGGCGTCGAGTTTCAGACTAGGGCTGGGGTTGCGCGGGTGCTTGACGATGTCAGTTTTAGCGTGCACCGGGGTGAAACTCTGGGCTTGGTTGGCGAGTCTGGGTGCGGCAAGAGCATGACCGCGCTGGCCATGATGCGGCTGATCCCAACACCGCCAGGGCGCATTACCTCAGGCCGTGTAGCACTCGAAGGACGTGACCTTCTGACGCTCAGCGAGCCCGAGATGCGCCAGCACCGGGGCAACCGCATCTCCATGATCTTCCAGGAGCCCATGACCTCGCTCAACCCCGCCTACACCGTGGGTGATCAGATCGGCGAGGCTGTACGCCTGCATCAGGGGCTGGATCGCAAAGCTGCACTGGCGCGGGCCATAGAGATGCTGGAGGCGGTGGGCATCCCGGCCGCCAAGAGCCGGGTGCATGAATACCCGCACCAGTTCTCTGGCGGCATGCGCCAGCGGGTCATGATCGCCATGGCCTTGGCCTGCAAACCCGATGTGCTGATTGCCGATGAGCCCACCACTGCACTCGATGTGACCGTGCAGGCGCAGATCTTTGACCTGATTGCCGAATTGCGCGAACGCACCGGCACCGCCGTGCTGCTGATCACGCATGACATGGGTGCCATCGCAGAAATGGCCGACCGGGTGGCGGTGATGTACGCGGGCCGCATCGTCGAGGAGGGCTCGGCGTCCGAGGTGTTGCAGTTACCCATGCACCCCTATACCCAGGGCCTGATCGCCTGCGCGCCCGGGCGGCGCACCGCCGGCTTTGGCGAGCCCCTGTTGGAAATACCGGGTACCGTGCCCTCGCTGCTAGAGCGGCGTGGCGGCTGCGCCTTTGCCGAACGCTGCAGCCAGGTGCAGCCGCGTTGCCGCGAGCAGCTACCACCAGAGACCCGGCTCGATGGTGGGCGCCGTCGCGTCTTGTGTTGGCTGCATGTGCCAGGAGCTGCCGCATGACCGACAACACCCAGGCACTGTTGCGGGTGCGAGACCTCAAGGTGCATTTCCCACTGGGCAGCAGTTTTTTTGGCAGCAAGTCGGTGGTCAAGGCAGTTGACGGCGTGAGCTTTGATATTCCCAAGGGCAGCACCTTTGGCATCGTGGGCGAGAGTGGTTCGGGCAAAAGCACCACAGCGCTGGCCGTGATGCGCCTGGTGAACATCACTTCGGGCAGCATGCGCCTGGGCACGGACGACATCGGCGGTCTGGAAGGCGAAGGCCTACGCCGGGTGCGCCGGCGCTTCCAGATGGTGTTCCAGGACCCCTTTGCCTCGCTGAACCCTCGCAAAAGGGCCGGTGATGCGATCCTGGAAGCGTTGGAGCTGATGGACGTGGGTGAGCCGGCCGCACGGCCCGAACTGGCGCGCCAGTTGTTCATGCAAACCGGTCTGCGCCCCGAGCAACTGCAACTGTTCCCGCACCAGTTCTCGGGCGGGCAACGCCAGCGCATCGTGCTGGCCCGGGCCCTGGCGGCCAGGCCTGAGCTGGTGGTGTGCGACGAGCCGGTGTCGGCGCTCGATGTCGCCATCCAGGCCCAGATCCTGAACCTGATGCAGCGGCTGCAACGCGAATTGG
>CAMATS010000047.1 GCA_945861195.1 Rhodoferax sp. OV413 | reverse complement strand
GTGGCTCCTGAAATCACGGCCAAGGTGCAGGTACAGCCCTTTGAGCTCAACCCCAACATGCCCGCCGGCGGCCAGGACATCACCGAGCATTTGACGCAAAAATATGGTTCGACCGCACAGCAGCAAAGCGCCATTCGGGAGACCATTCGGCAGCGCGGCGCTGAGCTTGGTTTCACTTTTCGGGTGCAGGGGCGGGATCGCATTTACAACACCTTTGATGCGCACCGCCTGCTGCACTGGGCCGAATTAACCGGGCTTCCTGGTCAGCAACTGGCCTTAAAAAAAGCCCTGCTGCAAGCCTACTTCAGCCACGGCCAAAGCCCCGAAGACCGGGCAGTGTTGGTGCAGGCGGCGGCATCTGTTGGGCTCGACTCGAACGGCGCCCTGGCGGCTCTCTCAGGAGACGCCTACGCCTTGGACGTGCGAGAGCGCGAACGGCTGTTCACCCAGGCCGGCATACAGTCAGTGCCCGCCGTCATCATCAATCAACAACACCTGATATCGGGTGGCCAGCCGGTTGCTGTGTTCGAACGCGCCCTGCGCCAAATTGCTGCTGGCGGCTAAGCAGGGCGCTCGCCCGGGGGCCTAGCGTTTTTCTTCGGCAAGCGCCGGCAACGAGCGCAAATAGGCGATCAGTGCGCCCAGGTCTTGCGGGCTCAGTTGGCTGGTGGTGTTGCGAATAATTTCTTCCATGGCCTCGGCCGGCACATCGCCCTCAGGCGTGGCGCCACTGCGCAAGAATTCCTTGAGCTGTGCATCGCTCCAGCGTTTCAATCGGGTTGGCGTCAGGTTGGGCGCGCGCCCCTCGCTGATCATGCCGCCGCCCAGCAGCCGGCCTTTGACCGGGCCACCCAAAAAATTTCGGGGTGTGTGGCATTCGGTGCAATGCGACAGCGCCCCTGCAATGTAGGCGCCGCGGTTCACCTCGGCGCTCGCCTGCGGATTCACGCCAGCACGCTGCGGCACAAAAAACAACCATTTCCAGGCGGTGACGAGCTGGCGCCAGCCAAACGGAAAGCGCAACTCATGGGCCTGGTTGGCGCGCTCGGCGCTGGCCAGGGTACGCAGATAGGCCCACAGGTCGCGGATGTCCGTGTCGCTCATGCCAGTGAACGAGGCATAGGGAAATGCAGGAAAGTAGTGCTGCCCGTCCGCACGCTCGCCGAGCCTGATGGCCCGCGTGAAATCTGCCTCGCTCCATTTGCCGATACCAGCGCTGGGGTGGGGTGTGATGTTGGGCCCGTAGAAAACCCCAAAGGGCGTTTGCAGTTTGCGCCCGCCGGCATAGGGCACTGCACCGGGTGTGGCATCGGTGTGGCAGCCCATGCAGCCCGCTACGGCCGCCAGGTACTGGCCCTTTTTCGGATCGCCGGCTGCAGGCTGCGCCTGTGCCCCAGTAGCCGCGAGCACACCGGCCAACAGCAGAAAAAAAAGTTTGCTCAACAAGGGCCTTCGCCCATCAAACCTTGGAACCCTGAACACCCCAAGCGCGCCTGCATCAAGGGTTGCATTCAGGGCAGAGGCGCATATCGGAAGTTGAAAGAACTAAATGCCTCGTGGCAGCCGTTACAGCTGTTGGCAACGCCTTGTATGGCAGCTTTCAAGGCCACAGCTTCGCCGGTCTTTGTGGCAGCTTGCAGTTTTTGGATATCCGCCATCAAGCCATCTGCGCGAGCTTTGAACTTGGCACTATCGCTGCCAATCTCTTCCTTGGCGCGGGTGTTGGGCAGGCCCAGCGAGTTGGCCGGGAAATCATCCCAGGCCAGCTGTGTCAACACGGCCAGGTAGTCGGCATTGCGTTGAGCAATGCGTTGGTCCATGGGTGTGCGGCCGGCGGCCATGGCGTACACCGGGCTAAAGTATTTTCCCTGCAGGCTCATTGCTCCCTTGCGGTAATTGATGAGCTGGTTGGGGCTGGGCTGGGCCAAGGCCTCTGCAACAAAGCCGCCACATACAGACCACAGCAGCGCCGCCGCCAACAACGGTTTCTTCATTAAAAACTCCCAAAAAATCGAATTGTGAACCAAACTCCGCAGCCCATAGTTTGCCCTTGTCTGGCGACATGGATCAGCAGGGAAAACCCTAGTGCTTCGATGGCAAATAGACGGCCCCGGTTGGCGGCCGCAGCATCACGGCCGCAAACAGGGCTTCGTCGAGTTGGTTCTTGAGCCAGGTCTGCAGCGCGGGCAGTGGCTGGGCTTCAAACCAGCCGGGCTCCACAGCGGCAAATTGCCGCACAAAGGGCAGCAGCGCGACATCTGCCAGGCCCCGGCTTTGACCGGCCAGCCAGGGCGAGCCGCGCAGCGCCAGGTCAAGCGGCTCAACCAAGGCCGCCATGGCCCGCGCTCTGTGCGCCTGGCGTGAGAGCAGGGGGTGGTGCTGGGCATATTTGTAGCAGTCAAGCAGGGGCTTGAAGCAGTCGTCGTTGCGCTGCACCCAGGCCATGCCTTGCGCAGTGTGCCGGGGCAGCCAGGCCTGTGGGTCCTGCTGGGCCAGTGCCCAGAGCATGATGTCCAGGCTTTGGGTCAACAACTGGCCATCTGGCAGCACCAACAGCGGCACGGTTCCCGTGGGCGAGAGCGCCAGCAGCGCAGCCGGTTTGTCGCGCAGGGCTACCTCTTGTAGCTCGACTTGGATGTCCGCATAGTGCAGCGCCATACGGGCCCGAATCGCATAGGGGCAACGCCGAAAAGAGTAAAGCAGGGGTCTCGGCGGCATTGCCGCGGCGGACAACATTGGCTCGGCATGGTGCAGGGAACAGGGCAGCATGACCTGGCAGAAAACCTCAGTCTGCCGCCCGGCTCTCAGACTGCTTCCAGGTATAGGTGAGCACCAGACCAGCGCTGGCGCCGCTGTTTTGCTGCACCAAGGGACTGGCTTGGTTGGCAGCGCCGCTGACACTGTCAACACGGCCAAACAAAAACAGCCGCAGATCAGGCGTGAGACGGCGCGAGACTGAGCCTGAGAGGCGCAGGGCAATCAGCCCCCCCTGAGCGGCATAGGCCGCCCGGCTGGCCGTGGCTTCTGCCGCGCTGACGCTGTAGTAAAGCTCAGCCAAACGCTGGTCGCCCCAGATGGCGCTCACGCCGGTGCTGTAGCTCCAGCCGTCACGGTCGCGGTGCGAAAAGGTCAGCTCGGGCTCAAAAGCTACACCGCGCTGGGCCAGGCTGCTGCTCAGGTCAAACACGCCGCGTAGCGGCAGGTCTGCACGCCACTGATCCGGACCGGCGGCGGGGCTGATGTTCCAGCGCAGTCGCGGACCAAATTCGACCAGCGTGCCCAGGTCTGCCATGCCGCGCCGCGCCGCCACATCGCTGGCGCGCGATCCCAAGGCGCCTGATACGCCCACATCGAGCTCAAGGGCCGGGGTCTTGAGCGCACGAATGCCCGCACTGCCACGGTCAACCCGCAAGAACTCCCCGCGGTAAATGAAAAACGGCAGGGCCAGCGCCTGCTGCACGCGTTCGAGCGAGCCCGGGTAAGCCTGCTGCGACACCGCCACCCCCACAGCGCCGAGTTCCCATAGCGGCAAAGCCGGCCCCTCCTGGGCCAAGCCGGGCAGGCAGAGCGTGAGCGCCAGTGTGGCGAGTGCTAGGCTGGCGCCGCGTTGGCTTGTTGGGGGTGTGCGGTGCATGGGTGCCTTTTTGCAGAGTCACGATGGGCTGCCGATTATCCAAGATGCGTGGCTCTGCTGGCTTGGCTGACGGCTAAGTTAAAAAGCTTAGATGCTGCCCCGGGCTGAGCTGCTTGATTTTGGTTTTTGAGAATTGTGCAGTTCCATCTCGCTGGGCATACACTTTGGCCTTGCTCCACCACTGAGACCTCGGCCATGAATGCACCGCTGCCCGAACACATACGCCAGGCGCTGGCCAGCGTCAGTCTGGACGACAAATACGCGCTCGATGATGGCAGCGCCTTTATGAGCGGTGTGCAGGCGCTGGTCAAGCTGCCCATGCTGCAGCAGTTGCGAGACCGGCGCTTGGGCAAGAACACGGCGGGCTTCATCAGTGGTTACCGTGGCTCACCGCTGGGCGGCTATGACCAGGCACTGGAGAAGGCGCGTGCCTACCTCAAGGCGCACAACATCGTGTTTCAGCCAGGCGTGAATGAAGAGTTGGCGGCCACCGCCCTGTGGGGCACGCAGCAACTCGGTTTTGCGCCGCCGGGCAGTAACCGGTTTGACGGTGTGTTCGGTATTTGGTACGGCAAGGGCCCGGGTGTAGACCGGTGTGGCGATGTGTTTAAGCATGCCAACATGGCTGGCACTACGCCCTGGGGCGGCGTGATTGCGGTCGCAGGCGATGACCATATTTCTAAAAGCTCGACCTCCGCGCACCAGAGCGACCATATTTTCAAAGCCTGCGGCACACCGGTTTTTTTCCCGGCCAGCGTGCAGGATATTCTTGATTTGGGCCTGCATGCCTTCGCCATGAGCCGCTACGCGGGCGTTTGGGCAGGCATGAAAACCATCCAGGAAATCGTCGAGTCAAGCGCCACCGCCCTGATCGATCCCGATCGGGTGCTTATCAAGATGCCCAGCGATTTTGAAATGCCCCAGGGCGGTGTTCACATCCGGTGGCCCGATCAGGCGCTGGACCAGGAGGCGCGGCTGTTCCACTACAAGTGGTATGCGGCCCTGGCCTATATCCGTGCCAACCGCCTCAACCACAATGTGATCGAAGGCAAGAACGACCGCTTTGGCTTGATTGCCAGCGGCAAAGCCTTTAACGACACCCGCCAGGCCTTGCAGGAACTCGGGCTGGACGATGCCACGTGCCAGCGGCTGGGCATTCGGCTGCATAAAGTGGCCGTGGTTTGGCCGCTTGAAGCCCAGCTGACCCGCGAATTTGCCAGCGGTTTGCAAGAGGTTTTGGTGGTGGAAGAAAAGCGCCAGGTGATTGAATACCAAATCAAGGAAGAGCTCTACAACTGGCGTGCTGACCTGCGGCCCCGTGTGCTGGGCAAGTTCAACGAGGGGGACGGGGATTTTTGCGGCGGTGAATGGTCAGAGCCTAACCCCACGGCCAACACCCTGCTGCGCGCCAATGCCGATTTGTCGCCGGCCTTGATTGCCCGTGCCATCGCCAAGCGCCTTAAAAAACTGGGTATTGATGCGCCAACCCAGGCGCGCATGGATGCCCGGCTGGCAATTTTGGATGCAAAAGACCGCGCGCTGCAGGTGATGAGCGCCCAACCGGAGCGCCAGCCCTGGTTTTGTTCGGGCTGTCCGCACAACACCAGCACCAAAGTGCCTGAGGGCTCGCGCGCCATGGCCGGCATTGGCTGCCACTTCATGGCGGTGTGGATGGACCGTGCCACGGTAGGCTTCACCCAGATGGGCGGCGAGGGGGTGCCCTGGGTCGGCCAGCAGCCCTTTAGCCATGACCAGCACATGTTTGCCAATATTGGCGACGGCACTTATTTTCACAGTGGCATGCTGGCGGTGCGCCAAAGCATTGCGGCAGGGGTCAACGTCACCTACAAGATTTTGTACAACGATGCAGTGGCCATGACCGGCGGGCAACGCGTGGGCGAACGGGCCGAAGGCCACTCGGTGTTGCAGATTGCGCAGAGCATGCACGCCGAAGGTGCGGTGCGTATCACCATCGTCACCGACGAGCCTGAAAAATACGCCGGCAGCAGCGGCCTGCCCGTGGGCGTGGCCGTCGCGCACCGCGACCTGCTCGATGTCTTGCAGCGGGAGTTTCGCGAGATCAAGGGCACCACGGTCATCATCTATGACCAGACCTGCGCCACCGAAAAGCGCCGCCGGCGCAAGCGCGGCGCGCTGGTTGACCCGGCCAAGCGGGTGGTGATCAACCCGCTGGTTTGCGAGGGCTGTGGTGACTGCGGCGTGCAGTCCAACTGCCTGAGCGTGGAGCCCCTGGAGACCGAGTTTGGCCGCAAGCGCCAAATCAACCAGAGCACCTGCAACAAGGACTACTCTTGCACCAAGGGGTTTTGCCCCAGTTTTGTCACCGTTGAGGGGGGGCAGCTGAAGAAAAAAGCCAAGGGCGCTGGCGCTTCGCCCTACGCCTTGCAAGCCCTGCCCGAGCCAACCCTGCCGTCGCTGGAAGGTGGCGTGTGGGGCATTGTGGTGGCCGGCGTGGGCGGCACCGGGGTGATCACCATCGGGCAGTTGCTCGGCGTGGCAGCTCACCTTGAGGGGCGCGGCATCGTCACGCAGGACGCTGGCGGGCTGGCGCAAAAAGGCGGCGCGACCTGGAGCCATGTGCTCATCGCTGCCAGTCAGGCTGATATTCGTACCACCCGGGTCAGCACTGCCGAGGCCGATTTGGTGATTGGGTGTGACCCGATCGTGACCGTGGCCAAAGAGACCATGCTGCGCATGCGCGCAGGACGCACCCACGTGGCGATCAATGCCCAAGGCGTGCCGACAGCCGAGTTTGTCAAAAACGGCAACTGGCAGAACCCGTCGCAGGACTGTGTCAGCACCATCGCAGAGGCGGTTGGTGCGGCTGGTTTGGGCGCTTTTCGCGCCGACTTGGCCGCCACCGAGTTGCTGGGCGACAGTATTTATACCAACCCGATGATGCTGGGCTATGCCTGGCAAAAAGGCTGGATACCCCTGTCTCAGGCCTCGCTGCTGCGGGCCATCGAGCTCAACGCCGTGGCGGTGGACAACAACAAGGCGGCCTTTGAGTGGGGCCGGCGTGCCGCGCATGATGGCCCGGCCTTTGAGCGCCTGCTCAACCCCGGGCAGGTGCTGGCGTTTGTCAAACGCGAGCCGCTTGACGAACTGATAAGTCGTCGGGTGCTGTTTTTGACCGACTATCAAAACGCCGCCTATGCGCAGCGCTACCAAGCGGTGCTGGATCGGGTGCGCCGGGTTGACCAGGCCAGAGGCGAGCCCCGGCTGGCGCTGACCGAGGCGGTGGCGCGCTACCTCTTCAAGCTGATGGCCTACAAGGACGAGTACGAGGTGGCCCGCTTGCACACGGATGCCGCCTTCCATGCCCAGATCGGTGCCATGTTTGAGGGCGATTTCAAGCTGCACTACCACCTCGCACCGCCCCTGTTGGCCAAGAAAAATGACAAGGGCGAACTCCAAAAGCGCGCCTTTGGGCCTGGCATGCTGATCGCCTTTAGGCTGCTGGCACGGCTCAAGGGTTTGCGCGGTGGCCTGTTTGATCCATTTGGCCGCACCGAGGAGCGCCGCCAAGAGCGCGCACTGATTGAAGACTACCGGGCCAGCTTGGATGAACTGCTGGCCGGCTTGAGCCTGGATGCGCCAGAGCTGCGCGCAGAGCGCTACCGGCTGGCGCTTGAGGTGGCCCGAATCCCCGATCAAATCAAGGGTTTTGGGCATGTCAAAGCGCGCAACCTCAAAGCCGCCCGGCTGGCCTGGGATGGCGCACTTCTGAGATTTCGCAACTTGCAGGCGCAGCAAAAGGCCGCTTGAGTGCAGCTTGCCTGAGCCCGGCTGTTCAACTTAGGCCCCCGCATACAATCCGCCCTCGACGCTTTGGCAGGGGCCGCTTGACTGCGGCCACTGTCTGACCACCGCAGTGCCTGGACTGGGCCTTCGCGGCGTACTTTTCAATCTTTGTGGAGTTGCTTGTGTTTATTTCCTCTGCCTTGGCCCAAACCGCACCCGCTGCCGCTGCCGGTAGCGACATGCAGTCCTCACTGATGAGCATGCTGCCTTTGGTATTGATGTTTGTGGTGCTCTATTTCGTCATGATCCGCCCACAAATGAAAAAACAAAAAGAGCACAAGTCAATGATTGATGCGCTGGCCAAGGGCGACGAGGTTGCGACCGCAGGTGGTTTACTGGGCAAGGTCAGCCGCATGGGCGACAGCCACCTGGGCCTGGAGATTGCCAACGGTGTCGAGGTCCAGGTCCAGCGCAGCGCCGTGATTCAGGTGCTGCCCAAGGGCAGCATCAAATAAAAACCACTGCTGAGGCGAGCGCATGAACCGTTACCCGGTGTGGAAATACGTGGTCATTGTGATCGCGATGTTGGTAGGCGCCTTGTACACCCTGCCCAATTTTTTTGGCGAGTCTCCTGCGGTTCAAATCTCCTCGGCCAAGCCCGCCTTCAAGGTCGACACCAACACGCTGGCCCGGGTCGAGGCAGCACTCAAGGCCGCCGGTATTGCGGCCGATGTGCTGACGCTGGAGGGGGTTTCGATCAAGGCCCGCTTCGGCAACACCGAAACCCAGCTCAAGGCAAAAGACGCGATTCAAAAAGCCCTGGTGCCCGAGCCGGCCAACCCCGGTTATGTGGTGGCGCTCAACCTGCTGTCGCGCTCGCCGGCCTGGTTGAGCAGCCTGCGCGCTGTGCCGATGTACCTGGGACTTGATTTGCGTGGCGGGGTGCATTTCATGCTGCAGGTCGACATGCAGGCAGCACTGACCAAACGTGCCGAATCGCTCGCGGGTGATATCCGCACCAGCCTGCGCGAAAAAAATGTGCGCCATGGCGGCATCAGCCGCAATGGCCAGAGCATTGAGATTCGTTTTCGCGACAGCGCCGCCCTGAGCGCCGCACGTGCCCTGCTGCAAGACCAGTTTGCCGACCTGCAGGCGGTAGATGTGCCAGATGGCACCGAGTTCAAGCTCACCGCCACCATCAAGCCCGAGGCGGCGCGTCGGGTGCAGGACCAGTCGCTCAAGCAAAACATCACCACGCTGCATAACCGCATCAACGAACTCGGCGTGGCCGAGCCGGTGATTCAGCAGCAGGGGCTGGACCGCATCGTGGTGCAGTTGCCCGGGGTGCAAGACACTGCCAAGGCCAAGGACATCCTGGGCCGCACAGCCACGCTCGAGGTGCGCCTGGTCGATGAAAGCGGTGAGGCCCGTGCCGCCGAAGCCGGTGCTGCGGCTGTGCCGCTGGGCGCAGAGCGCTACCTGGAGCGCAATGGCCAGCCGGTGATTGTCAAAAAACAGGTCATCCTGACCGGCGAAAACCTGACCGATGCCCAGCCCGGCTTTGACAGCCAGACCCAGGAGGCCGTGGTTAACCTAACCCTAGATGCCAAGGGCTCGCGGATTTTTCGCGATGTCACACGCGAAAACGTGGGCAAGCGCATGGCCATTTTGCTGTTTGAAAAAGGCCGGGGGGAGGTTGTCACGGCGCCGGTCATTCGCTCAGAAATTGGTGGCGGGCGGGTACAGATCTCGGGCCGCATGACGGCCATGGAGGCCACCGATACCGCCTTGTTGCTGCGGGCAGGCTCGCTGGCCGCGCCCATGGAAATCATCGAAGAGATGACCATCGGCCCAAGCCTGGGTGCTGAAAACATTGCCAAAGGTTTTAACAGCGTCACCTGGGGCTTTTGTGCGGTGGCGGTGTTCATGTGTGTTTACTACATGCTGTTTGGCATCATCTCCAGCGTGGCGCTGGCGGTCAACCTGCTGCTGCTGGTGGCCATGCTGTCCATGTTGCAGGCCACCCTGACCCTGCCCGGCATGGCGGCCATGGCCCTGGTGCTGGGCATGGCGATTGATGCCAATGTGCTGATCAATGAACGGGTGCGCGAAGAGCTGCGGGGCGGCGCCTCGCCCCAGGCCGCCATCCACGCGGGCTATGACCGCGCCTGGGCAACCATTCTTGACTCCAATGTCACCACCCTGATTGCCGGGCTGGCACTGCTGGCCTTTGGCTCGGGGCCGGTGCGCGGCTTTGCGGTGGTGCACTGCTTGGGCATCATGACCAGCATGTTCTCCGGGGTGTTTTTCTCGCGCGGGCTGGTCAACCTCTGGTACGGGCGGCAGAAAAAACTCAAGAGCGTGTCGATCGGCACAGTGTGGCGTCCGGATGCCGGCACCCAAATCACCAGCAACTGAGCGGGCGCAAGCTTATGGAATTCTTCAAAATTCGGCGCGACATCCCTTTCATGCGCCATGCGCTGGTGCTCAACCTGGTGTCGCTCGCAACATTTTTGGCCGCGGTATTTTTTCTGTTCTCGCGCGGCCTGCACCTCTCGGTTGAGTTCACCGGCGGCACCTTGATGGAGGTCAGCTACGCCCAGCCGGCCGACCTCAACAGCATTCGCAGCAGCGTAGCCAAGCTCGGGCTCACCGATGTGCAAGTGCAAAATTTTGGTACGGCGAGCGATGTGCTCATTCGCATGCCGGTGCAAAAAGGCGTGAGTTCTGCCCTGCAAAGTGATCGGGTGATGGTGGCGCTCAAAGCGGCGGATGCTTCGGCCAACATGCGTCGCACCGAGTTTGTTGGCCCCCAGGTGGGTGATGAACTTGTAGTTGATGGCCTCAAGGCCTTGGCCTTTGTGGTGATCGGCATCATGCTGTACTTGGCCCTGCGTTTTGAGTGGAAATTTGCCGTGGCCGCCATCATTGCCAACTTGCATGATGTGATCATTATTCTTGGTTTTTTTGCATTCTTCCAGTGGGAGTTCTCGCTACCGGTGCTCGCTGCAGTGCTGGCGGTGTTGGGCTACTCGGTGAATGAATCCGTGGTGATTTTTGACCGGATTCGGGAAAACTTCCGCCGCTACCGCAAGATGAACACGGTGGAGATCATCGACAACGCCATTACCTCAACCATCAGCCGCACCATCATCACCCACGGTTCGACACAGCTGATGGTGCTCTCCATGCTGTTTTTTGGCGGCGCCACACTGCATTACTTTGCGCTGGCCCTGACGATTGGCATTTTGTTTGGCATTTACTCCTCGGTGTTTGTGGCCGCCGCCATTGCCATGTGGCTGGGTATCAAACGCGAAGACCTGATCAAAGGCGGCCCCCGCAAAGAGGGCGACCC
>CAMATS010000046.1 GCA_945861195.1 Rhodoferax sp. OV413 | reverse complement strand
TTGCAGTCTCTGTCGGGTCGGTCTTGGTCAAAGGAACTCGCACGCTGGGTGCATGGGACCCGCGAGCTGCCGCTCAAACCCCTGCTCGAAGGCGCCGGGGTCACTGTCCTTGAAGAGCCAGCGGCACTGGCGCAAAGGCTGGGGCTGCGAGTCAGCGAAGGCAGCAACATTGTCGTCAAGACCGTTCTGCGCGGCGGCGCAGCCGAGCAGGCCGGCTTTGCCGCCGGGGACGAGTGGCTGGGCATGACTATTGGTTCTGGCAAGGGGGCCAGCCGCTGGCGCCTGGGCAAGCTCGATGAACTTGCGCTGTATGTCGGTGCTGCAAACAAGGTGAGCGCCTTGGTTTCGCGCGACAAGCGCCTGCTGGAGTTGGTGCTCACCCTGCCGCGTGGCATCAACAGCTGGCGCCTGCTTCCGCGCGACAGCGCCCTCCTGGGGCGGTGGCTTAGCAGCCCTTAAACCGGGCCGGGCGTTTTTCCCGAAACGCGCTCACGCCCTCGATGTAATCCGCAGTGCGTCCCATCGCCGATTGCGTGTCGCGCTCTGCGTCTAATTGCTGATTGAGCGTGCGTGTGCAGCTGTCACGCAAGATCTGCCGGGTGGCCACCAAAGCACGCGTTGGCATGTCGGCCAAACGGGCTGCCATCGTCTGCGCTGCTGACAGGCAGTCGTCGGCCACCTCCCAAATCATGCCCCACTCACGCGCCTGGGTCGCACTGAGCTTGTCGCCAGTCATGGCCAGCGCCATGGCCCGCGCCAGCCCGAGCCGTTGGGTTAAGAACCAGCTGCCGCCGGCATCCGGAATCAAGCCAATTTTGCTGAATGCCTGGATAAAGCTGGCTGTAGGCGCGGCGATGGCGATGTCGCAAGTCATGGCCAAAGAGGCACCTGCACCAGCCGCCACACCATTGACAGCTGCCAGTGTGGGCATGCGCAGGCTTTGCAGGCGGCGAACGGTGGGGTTGAAAGCTTGATCGATCACCGGGCCGGGGTCGGCGCGGGCGACCAGGTCTGGCCCGGGTTCAAAGTCAAACTCTGCCAGATCGGCCCCGGCACAAAACGCCCGGCCAGCGCCCGTGATGACCAAGGCCCGAATCAGCGGGTTCGCCTCGGCCTGGTCTAGCGCCTGCCACAAATGATGGTGCATTTGCCGGGTGAAACTGTTGAGCGCCAGTGGGCGGTTCAAGGTCAACAAGGCCACTGCGCCCTGCTCAAGGTATAGGACGGTTGATTCGGACAAAGTTGTGCTCCCGATGAGCATCGCCTTGGGTTGCACCCTGGCTGCTCATGGATGGTTTAGGGATGGCGATTATGGCTCTGGCCCATGATGAATTGCTGGGTGGCAGGCCGGTCCGCTGAAAGCATCACTGCAGGCTTGGCCAGTCATAAAAAAAGGCTTTGGTGCAGTGATGCATGGACGCGAATCTAGCTTTTCTTTTTCTGCGGCATCCAAAGAATGCCAAGCAGCATGATCACAACGACAGCCCACCAGACGGCCATGATGGGTCCCGGCATGAGGCTGAATTTGACTTCACCCGCGCTGCTGACCATGGGCACCGATAAAAAGGTCTCGGCCGCAGGCGATAGTTTCTCACCAGCAGCTTTGATGCCCTCGAGGTTTTTAGCCGCACTGGACAAATTCAGCCGTAAAAACGCGTTCAGTAACAGCCCGTTGTAAATTACCCCCAGGCCAAATAGACTGACCAATATTTTGGGCAGAATTCCGCCTCTTTCTTCCCCTTCCCGCGCCAATCGGGCCGCCCGCAGGCTGACCCATAGCAGAAAATAAACTGCCAGCGTGTAAATGGCGTTGCTAATAAGCGCCAAATTGAGTGATTGGAAAATTTCGACTTCTTTCATGATGTGCTTTCTTTTAGAAAAAATCCGGTTGAAGTTTTACTTGCAATCAAGCTTTGCTCAGGCAATCTTGACAATATGACGCTGCAGCACTGTGCCTGCCAAGGCGTATTTGCCTCCTTCAAGAAATTTTGGCAAGTAATCAGGGTTGGCAACCAATTTGCTGCGGTATTCGTCAACAGCAGCAGCATTTGGAAAACCAGTGAGCATGCCAACACCGCCCAAGACGCCATAAATACTGTGAAGAATATTACTGTCCACGCCGGTAATTTTTTTAGTCAGCTCGACATATTCAACTGCCCACTTCAGTGTGGCCATCCAGTCGGCGCCTTGAGCGAGTTGGAACTGATTTTGCTGCACGGTGGTGCCCAAGGGAATATTCGGGCCCATCGTGCCACCGCGAATGTATTTGTTGATGGTATCGGGCTCCACACTCACAACATGCTCACGAAATTGACGGTTAGCGGCCCACCATGCCTTGCTCGCGCCAAGCTTGGCTGTTACGGCAGAACGCGCAGCCAGGGTTTCGTAAGCGATAGAAAAGCCCAGGGATCCGGTCACAAAGCCATTTCCACCCGCCCAGACGTGCACCGTCGTGCCGGCTTCTTTCTGGATAATTGCCGCCAAATTCTGCACCAAAGGCATCAAGGCTTCCATGTCGCCGGTTGTGACGACCAATCGACTAAATAACAGCATATTTTTCTCCTGGTTAACTGATTTAGAACACAAGGATGAAGAGACTTCGTACCTATAACCTGGCTGACGAAGTGATTTATTCGGCCGAATATGTGCCGTTGAAATCTTTTTCAGGCGATGTCCCGCTCGTAGTTGAAGGTTGAGTTTGGTGGTTGAAGCCGTAAGGCCCTACAGAATGTGGGTTCTGACATCAACAACCGCAAAGCCAAGAAAGCCCAACCACCATGACAAAGTCTAAAGCCAAACTCCATGTCGCCAGTAAATTCAATATCGATCGACTCATCGAGCAGCCCCTGTTTGCCACCAACCCCGAGGCGGCGCTACCGCTGCTGTCCATGCTTGGACAGGCCCAGCTATCGATCGAGGACCTGCTGGGGCAGCTCTCGCGTCAGTTCATCGAACAGCTCCTGGTCCTGTCCGCCCAAAGCGTGGCCGGGGCCCAGCATAAAGGTCGACATGCCGGTGAGGTGCGCTGGCACGGTAGTCAAGGTGGCGTGGTCAACCTGGGTCATTCCAGGTTGCACGTCAAACGCCCCAGACTGCGCACTCCCAGCGTTGAAGTGGCGGTGCCCGCCTATGCCGCGCTGGCACAAGATGGTGACCTTTCGCGTCGGATCGCCGACATCCTGGTGTGCAACGTCAGCACCCGCAAATACGCTCGCGTGGTGCACCGCTGCGCCGACGAGCTGGGTATCTCCAAGAGCGCCGTGTCGCGCCAGTTTGTCAAACAAAGCGCCCAAGCCTGGGCGCAACTCATGGCCCGCGATTTGAGTCAAATCGACTTTGTGGCCATGTATGTCGATGGCGTCATCGTGGCCAAGCACCACATCATTGCCGCTGTGGGCGTGGACGCGCAGGGCAACAAACACGTCCTGGGCCTGGCACCGGGTAGCAGTGAGAACGCCAAGGTGGTCAAAGACTTGCTCAGTGACTTGGCGCTGCGTGGTGTCGACCTGAACGTACCCAGGCTTTGGGTGATTGATGGCTCTAAGGCGCTGCGCTCTGGTATTGAGCAGTTGTGCGGCAAAGACGCCAAAGTGCAACGCTGCCGCATCCACAAGATTCGCAATGTATCGGAGCGACTGCCCAAGGAGCGCGCCGAGCAGGTGCGCTGGCTGATGAAGCAAGCCTTCAAGCTCGACGCCCCCAGAGGCCGGCAGCGCTTGAAGGAGTTGGCCAAGGACCTCAAGGCCCAACACCCCGATGCTGCGGCCAGCGTCCTGGAGGGCATGGACGAGATGTTCACCATCACGGAATTGGGGATCACTGGTGAACTGGCACGCTGCCTGGCCACCACCAATGTGATCGAGTCACCCAACTCGGTGGTGCGCCGGGTCAGTGGCCGGGTAACCAACTACAAGGATGCCGAGATGGCGCTGCGCTGGACCGCTGCGGGCTTCATCGAGGCGGAGAAATCGTTCAAGAAACTCCGAGGCCATGCCGATCTGAAAATCCTGGTCAACAGTCTTCGTCCCAATTCCCATTCACTCAAGGAGGCAGCATAATCACCGTGATCACCGACTCAAACCTGCAACTGAGTTCGGGACATCGCCCGCCCGCCGAGAGGGCGTCAGAATTGACCGCACCTGCGGCTTCGCCAAAATTCAAGTTTCTGCCCAGTTTGATTCCTGAGTGACGAAAGAGTCGCATTGCAAGCGTTCTCACGGCCTCAAGGGGGCGCATGATTTCTTCGCGGGGGAGTGTCCGGATTTTTGTGTTCGAGGCGCGGGGTGTAGGACTTATCCATGCAGTTGTTCGCTTGTGGTTAACGTGCTGGCCCTTCAAGGCCAAGGGCACGTTATCCACATGAGCGGACAACTGGGTGGGTAAGTCCGGACTCATTCTACGATTTTGCTTGGGTGAAGCGATCCTCATAGAGGATAGCGAATTGGTTCATTGCGCTTTTCCAGTTGTTGGCCGCACGGCCCCAATCGGCTGTGATGTTGCGCAGCGCAAGCCAGATCAGCTTGGTGGCCGCCTCGTCGCTGGGGAAATGCCCGCGCGTTTTGATGATTTTGCGCAACCGCGCATTGACGCTCTCGATGGCATTGGTGGTGTAGATCACCCGACGCACCTCGGGCGGGAAAGCAAAGAACGGGATTACCTTGTCCCACGCCCGACGCCAGGCCGCCACCACGGTGGGGAATTTCTTGCCCCACTGGCTGTGCTCAAAGGCGTTGAGTTCGCCCAGCGCCGCCTCAGCGCTGACGGCGCGGTAGATCGGTTTGATGGCTGCGGCCAAGGCTTTGCGATCCGTCCATGAGGCGTAGTCCAGGCTGTTGCGAATCAGGTGCACGATACACGTTTGCAGGGTCGTGGCGGGAAAGACCACGGCGAGCGCTTCGCCCATGCCTTTGAGGCCGTCGGTGACAGCAATCAGGATGTCGTTGCAGCCTCGGGTCCTCAGGTCGTTGAACACCTTCATCCAGAACTTGGCCCCTTCGGTGTTCTCAATCCAGATGCCCAAAATGTCCTTGCTGCCATCGGGCAGGATTCCCAAGGCTAGGTACACGGCCTTGCTGCGCACCACCGATTCATCACGAATCTTGACCCGCAAGGCATCAAAAAATACCACTGGATACATCTGCTCGAGCGGTCGGGATTGCCAAAGTCCAACCTCGCCCATCACCGCGTCAGTGACGCTACTGATGAGATCGGGGGAGACATCGACGGCGTACATCTCGGCTATGAAGCCCTGGATTTCGCGCACCGTCATGCCGCGTGCGTACATGGCGATGATCTTGTCGTCAAAGCTCGTGAATCGGCGTTCGTGTTTGCCGATGATCTGCGGCTCGAACAAACCCGCACGATCACGCGGAATATCGATGCGCAGCGACTCCTCACCGGTCAAGACCGTTTTTCGGCTCGTGCCGTTGCGCTGGTTGTTGGCATCAACGGGCTTGATGCCACCGCTGGCATAGCCCAGGTGATGGCTCATTTCAGCCCCAAGGGCACGCTCAATCAGCGCCTTCTTGAGGCCTCGCATCACCTCTTCGATCCCCTGTTGGGTCATCGGGCCGGTGACAATCTGGTCCAGCAATTCAGACGAAATGTGCGGCAATACCGCTGTGGCCGCCCCAGCGGTCTTTACTTTCATTGGCATAGATGCTCCTTTTTGACATGCTATGCCTCAAACACAAAATTCCTGACAGGCTCTGGGCAGCCGCTTGGTGGTCAACGCCCGCGCGGTTGAACCCATCGGTTTGACTTGGGATCATAAACCTCGGGGCAAGGATCGCCAGCCTCTGTACGCAGCACAAACGCGTACATTCGACGAGTTCCATTTACTGAGTAGTTGCACTGCCACACCTCCCTTAGATAGACTATTTGTGTTCGTCTATCTATTACCTCTTCCTCTCGCACCTGGTGCTGGCTTTCCAATACATGTACGCTGGTGGCCACTTTGGGCTCCCGAGTTCGACAGTTAATTCCGTAACGTGTTGATTCATATAGTTGCACGAGTCAGTCGTGCCACTACAAGAGGGTCAACTGGGCGGGAAGGGTCGGCTTCTTGATCGTCAGTACTTGCAAAATCTCCGTGTGATCCTGGTTAATGCTGGAGAGCGCGGCAATCGGCTCCAAATCATTGACCTTGACCCTCTGGTGCTGGATGCGGCGCAGCTTCTCTAGCGCCCGCTCTGGTGAAATCCTGGTACTGCTGCCTGCGAGCCGACTACGCATCACCCGATACAGAATCAGTGCCATGAAGCAAATCGACGCGTGGGCGTGAATCCGCGCTGGCAGGCGGTGATAGATAGGCCCAATCTCGATCTCGGACTTCAGTACCCGAAACCCACGCTCAATATCCGCCAGTGATTTGTAGCGCTTGACCACTTCATCGGCTGTGAGGTCTTTCGTATTGGTCACCAGCAGCAGCTTGCCATCCATGAGGCGCGCATGCTCCAAGGCCCGCTCATCAATGTCGTAGGTGAACAGCTCACCCTTGAGGTCCACCCGCACAATGCGCGCCAAGTGGGCCTCAGCCACCTCGTGGTAAAACTTGGCACGCGCTCCACCATCTGAGAGCCGGCGCCCGCGAAGCTTCTTGCCATCATCCTGAGCGTCAAGTTTGCCCACCCACTGATCGGCCTGCTTCTTTAACTCCCCAATGCGCACATCGCGCTTGGTGCCAGCCTCAAGTGCGACTCCTGGATCATGGGCAATCACCAGGCGCAGCTCGTCCCAGACGGTCTCGCCCAGCACCTCTTGTGTGGCCGATGCGCACTGCGCGGCGTGAAAGGGACCCAGCAGTTCAACAAAATCGCTATAACGTCGCCCAGGCACGGCCAGAATGAACTCAAGCTTGTTGCCGCTGGGCAGAACAATTGCCTGCAAATCCGCCAGGTTGTTGGTGGACAACAGGCCCCGGTCGGCCACGGCAATGATGCGCTTGATGGGAAAGCGCGCCACAATCTTCTCAATGACGCCCTTGAGGGTGGTGACCTCAGCCGTGTTGCCATCAAACACCTCGTGGTACAGCGGCAAGCCCTCAGCCGTTTGCACCACACCGAGCATCACCTGACGCTCCACCACGCCTACTTTGGCCATGCCGTAGTGACGCAGCTCGCCGTCCTGCTCTGACAAACCGGCCGCGCGAATGGTCGTCATGTCATAGAACACAATCGCCAAGTCCTGATCCACCAAGGGACGCAGCAGGCTGGCCATAACGCCATCGACCTCCTCCTTGTGATCAACCAGCGCATCCATGGCGCGCAGCAAATGCTGATGGTCAATGGCCTGTAGGGATGTACCTGGCAGGGCGACGGTTTCAAGCCAGCGCAGCACGCCGAGCTTCGAGTCGGGATCACACAGGCGGTTGAAGACCATCACCCGGATGAGCGCCTCAACATCAATGCTGTGCCGGGTACGACGAAACACAGAGCGCAGGCCATCAAAACCCAAGGCGTTCCACAGCTCCGTGAGGGCCCAGACATCGCCAAAGTCCCGGGCGGCATCAAAACTCAAGACCGGTGGTGCCACAGGTGCCATGGGTAGCGCCGGGATCTGGCCGGTAACCCGCTGCAAGCCAGAGATGACCGACTTGAGCTCGGTGTTGAGCTGATCGATGCGCCCCAGCGTTGCAACGGTGCGCTGCTTGGGTCGGCCAGCCTCGTCTCGGTAGGCCGCTACGAGTTGGACGTATTGGTTGGGGCCGCGGCGGGTGAGCTTGATGAACACGCCACTACTTTATCAGAAATCTGTCATTTCAAAAATATAAATAAAAATAATTATTCGCGCCATTACAAAATATGATTTTAAACAGGCTAGAGCGTTGATTTCATTGGAAATTCTGACGGCAGGGGGTTGTTAACTGTCGAACCCGGGAGCTCGTGGCGTGCTGACCAACCCCAGTTTTTTTGAAGCTCCACGCTGACGAGCTTGCGCGCCATGCCGACTGGCTTGCTTAAGTCATGCTCAAAGCCCCCGGCATATCCCATCACCTCGGCTGCCGCTTGGTAGTAGTCATTGATAGTGTGGTCATGTCCCAAACCAATGTTCATGTAGTTGGGCAAGGTGTCGAAGTTGCTAACGGCGCGCATGATCGCATCAGCCAAATCACCCGCATACATGAACTCGCGGCGTGCCGTGCCGTCGCCCCAAATCTCCACCAACGCTTGCCCGTCTTGCTTTGCTTGGTGAACTTTGTGAATAATGGCTGGTATCAGGTGCGAATGGACGGGGTCGAATTTATCGTACCGGCCATAGATGTTGCAGGGAATCAGCGTCTTGTACTGATAACTCGCGTCCTCACGCATGATGTATTCGCACAGCCGTGCGGTCACCACCTTGGCAAGGGCGTAGCCTTCGTTGGTTGGCTCTAACTCACCCTTGAGCACCAATTCCTCTTTCAGTGGCTCAGAGTGGTTGCGTGGGTACATGCAGGAACTGCCCAGATTAATCAGGCGCTTGATATCTGCTTGCTGAGACGCCCAAACGATATTGCGACCCATGTCGAGGTTGGCCAACAAAAAATCAACCGGCTCTCGCATATTGGCCTGGATACCACCCACCTTGCCTGCAGCATGAATGACCATGTCGGGCTTGTTACTTTGCAAATAGGCCTGCAAAGCTGAGAAATCGCACAGATCAAGTTCGCTCCGACGCGGAGCAAGAACTTCAAACTCGCTGATAGAGCTGTGCTCCAGCAAGTTACGACCGACCATGCCGCCGCTGCCGGTTACCAGAATTCGTAATTTGCTCATTCGATCGTTCGGGTGTTATTCGGTGGCGTTAAAAACGGAGTAACCGTGCTGCTTAAGCAATGCATGTTGCTTTGCTTGCGCTAGGTCATGAGCTACCATCTCTTGGCACATTTGCTGCACAGTTATTTCAGGCACCCAGCCAAGTTTTTGTTTAGCTTTGCTAGGGTCGCCCAAAAGGGTTTCCACCTCGGTAGGTCGGAAGTAGCGTGGGTCAACTCTGACGATGACGTCCCCCGCCTTCAAGCCCGGAGCGTTGTCACCTTCAATATCAGCGACGGTGGCATGCTCGTTCGTACCTTGCCCTTCAAAGCGCAAGGTAAGGCCCAGTTCTTGAGCAGACCACTGGATAAATTGGCGCACGCTGTATTGCACGCCGGTGGCAATCACAAAGTCTTCCGGCTGGTCTTGCTGCAGCATCATCCACTGCATACGCACGTAGTCTTTGGCATGACCCCAGTCGCGCAGGGCATCAATATTGCCCATGTGCATGCAATCTTCCAAGCCTTGCGCCATATTGGCTAAGCCGCGGGTGATTTTGCGCGTAACGAAGGTTTCGCCCCTGCGCGGGCTTTCATGATTGAACAAGATTCCGTTACAGGCGTACATGCCGTAGGCCTCGCGGTAGTTGACCGTGATCCAGTAAGCGTAGAGCTTGGCCACTGCGTAGGGGCTGCGCGGGTAGAAGGGTGTCGATTCCTTTTGCGGAGTTTCTCGCACGAGACCGTACAGCTCACTGGTACTGGCTTGGTAAAAGCGACTCTTTTTCTCCAAGCCTAGTATGCGAATGGCTTCAAGAATGCGCAGTGTGCCCATGCCGTCCACATCTGCGGTGTACTCCGGTGACTCGAAGCTGACGGCTACGTGGCTTTGTGCTCCCAAGTTATAAATTTCGTCGGGTTGGGTTTGCTGAATGATGCGCGTGAGGTTACTGCTGTCACTCAAGTCTCCGTAGTGCAAGTTGAAGCTTGCATTCTCAACGTGCGGGTCCTGGAAAATATGATCGACTCGCTGCGTATTAAAAGAACTGGCGCGACGCTTAATTCCGTGTACCAAATAGCCCTTTGATAACAAGAGCTCAGCCAGGTAAGACCCGTCTTGGCCGGTGATGCCGGTAATCAGTGCTATTTTTTGATTCATTTTTAGATCCGCACGAGCGCGTAGTTCTCAGTCTGCCGTATGCCAACCCGGCCCCGCATTATCCCTCAGCCAAGGGCCGATTTTCCCTAGTCCTTCTTGAGCTTGATCTTCATTTTGGAGTGCTCAATGCCCAAGTCCACCACTGGGCACAAAGCTCCTTGAAACGTTTGTATTTAGCCACTTGCTGGCGCACTTCTGCCAAAGCGTCCTTGAAGACGTAGTCCGTTCGACTCTTCATATTGAGCGCATAGCTCAATTGGCAGTACAGGCAGGTCTGGTTTTGCGGATTCTTGAACTGTCGCTTAAGCATGCCCAGAAGCATCTCGCCAAGGCTGCTCAATAGAGTTTTTATCTTCCCAATCCGCCGCTCGATTTGAGCAAGTCTTCTGTCCGCTATCAATGCTTCGCTAGTTGGCTGCGCCCGAATTTTCAACAAGGCAAAGCATTGGGTCGAGCACGGTGCTTCGGCCGTCTTCGGCCGTCTTCGGTATTCATACTTCGTTCTCCCAACCCGGTGAAGTGTACCGACTCAAAGGGAAGCCTCTCCCATCATCCTGCCCAATCCTTGCTCCCACTTCGGCAGCGCCAAGCCAAACGTACCCTGCAATTTTTGGGTGTCGAGCCGTGAGTTAAGCGGTCGCTGCGCTGCCGTGGCAAAAGCACTGCTGGGCACTGCCACCACCTCGGTTGCTTTGATTTTTATAGCGCTGTGCATTAGCCGGGCGCAGGCAAGCACCTGATTGGCATAGCCATGCCAGCTGGTCTCGCCGCTGGCGGCCAGGTGGTACAGGCCGGCATCATGGGGCTGGCGCAGGCACTGGCGGATCGCGTGAGCGGTAACGTCGGCGATCAACTCGGCACCCGTCGGTGCGCCAAACTGGTCGTTGATGACGGTCAGGCGTTCGCGCTCCTGGGCCAGGCGCAA
>CAMATS010000045.1 GCA_945861195.1 Rhodoferax sp. OV413 | reverse complement strand
CCGGCCTGCACCACGCCCGCAAATGCCTCGGCGGCAAACGCAAAGCCACTGCCCACGCCGCAGGCAATGTCCTCAAAGGCAATGGTGTTGGCGGTGCCACGGCGCACCCGCAGTTGGCCAGGCAAGTAGCCGTAGGCGTTATCGCCAGCTTGCTGCGCGGTGTGGTTCAGGTATTCGGTCTCCAGCGTACCCCAAGTGCCCACAACGGTGGCGTGCCGGTGGTTGGCCACATCCATGGCGCAAGAGAGCTGGGCGCGCCGGCCATCGGCGTAATACAAACTTGCCATCAGGCTCATGTCCACGCCAGACGCCGCCCAACTGGCGTCAGCCCGCACACGCTGAGGCGCAACACCCATGACCAAGCGTATCAGGCTCAGGGCATAGCAGCCGGCATCGAGCAATGCGCCACCTCCCAAGTCAGGCTGCAAGCGGATATTGCCCACCGGGTTGGACATGGTGAAGCCAAAGCTCGCCTGCACCGACCTCACCTGGCCGATCTCCCCCCGCGCCAGCAGCGCCAGCATGGCGCCGGTCTGGGGCTGAAAGTAGTAGGGAAAGGCCTCCAGCAGCATCACCCGGTGTTGGCGTGCTGCATCAAACATCGCCTGCGCCTGCGCCAGGCTCAGCGCCAGCGGCTTCTCGCACAGCACATGCTTGCCCGCTTGCGCAGCCTTGATCGCCCATTCTGCGTGCAGGCTGTTGGGCAGGGGCAGGTAGATCGCATCAAGCTGTGCATCAGCCAACAAGGCTTCGTAACTGCCGTGCCAGCGCCCAATGCCACAGGCCTTGGCAAACGCCATGGCGGTCTCGCTGCGCCGGCTCGCCACGGCATCTACGCAGACCCAGGGGCTAGAGGCCACATCACGGGCAAACTGCCTGGCAATATTGGCGCATCCCAAAACGCCCAAACGCAGGGGACGGGCAGGCAAAGAGGGGCTGGTCATGGTGCTGGGTACCTGGTAAAAAATGTGGGGCCGGATGACAGCATACACAAGCATCGATCCGGCCCTCGAACTGAGCGACAGTTGACGCGCCAGACCCTCAAATCACCCACCCTTGGGCAGCGCGGCTTTGGGTGCAAAACCTTGGCAGGGTCGTCCATCGATCTGCATGACCTGCATCGACGGCAGCATGCGGGTTTTGAAGCCCAAAAGTTTGCAGCTGTAGGGCAGTGCGGGGTCCCAGCTGGTCGCAAAATGTCGGCATTGCCAGCAGTTGACTGGCGCTGTCGGGGCAGGTACTTGCGGCTGAGATGGCATGGCCCCAAGCGTAATTGAAAAACAGCGTGTCTGGTTTGAGCCCGGGCTCAAGGGTTGCGTGGGATGACAGCCGTCATCGGAGGCATCAAGAAATCAAAATCAGCACCCTGGTCGGCTTGGGTCACGCTTTGCAAAAACAGCTTGAGGTAGCCCCGCTGTGCGCTGGGCGGCGTGACCGGTTGACTGGCTTGGCGTTGGGCCAACTCGGTCTGGCTGACCAGCAAGGAGAGTTCGCGGCGCGCCACGCTTAAACGGATGCGGTCGCCGTTTTGCACATAGGCTAGCGGTCCGCCGATGGCGGACTCTGGTGTGATGTGCAGCACGATGGTGCCAAAGGCGGTGCCGCTCATGCGGCCATCTGAGATTCGCACCATGTCCTTGCACCCGGCCAGCGCCAGTTTTTTGGGTATGGGCAGGTAGCCGGCCTCGGGCATCGCAGCACCCTTGGGGCCGATGTGCTTGAGCACCAAAATATCATCTGCGTTGACATCCAGGTCAGGCGAATCAATGCGCTCGGCCAGGTCTTGAAGATTTTCAAAAACTACGGCGCGGCCCTCATGCTCCATCAACACCGGGTTGGCGGCAGATTGCTTGATGATGGCGCCACCGGGGGCTAAGTTGCCCCTTAAAACAGCAATGCCGCCTTGGGGATAGATGGGCTGGCTCATGGGACGAACCACCTGCTGCTTGAAGCCCGGTCCGGCAGCCTCGATCTCCTGGCCCAGGGTTCGTCCGGTGACCGTCATGGCATCGAGATGCAGCAGGGGCTTGAGTTCGCGCAGCAGGGTGGCCATGCCACCGGCGTGATGGAAATCCTCCATGTAGTGCTGGCCCGAGGGCTTCAGGTCAAGCAACACCGGGGTTTCCCGCCCCATGCGGTCGAGTGCCTGCAAGTCCATCTGAAAACCCATGCGCCCGGCAATCGCGGTCAGGTGAACGATGCCGTTGCTTGAGCCGCCAATGGCCAGCAGCACCCGCATCGCGTTCTCGAAGGCTTTCTCGGTGAGTACTTTGTCAATCGTCAAGCCCTGTCGAGCCATGCCAACCGCCAGCGCGCCGCTTTGCTCGGCAATGCGCATGCGGTCGGCCGTGACCGCCGGCGGCGACGCGCCGCCCGGCACGGTCATGCCCAAGGCCTCAGCAATGCAGGCCATGGTGCTGGCCGTTCCCATGACCGAGCAAGTGCCCACGCTTGCCACCAGTTGGGTGTTGACCTCGGCGAGCTCATGCTGGTCTATTTCTTCAGCGCGAAACCGGCCCCAGTAGCGGCGGCAATCGGTGCAAGCGCCCACACGTTCGCCCCGGTGCGAGCCGGTCAGCATCGAACCGGTTATTAGTTGCACCGCCGGCAAACCCGCCGAGGCAGCGCCCATCAGCTGCGCCGGCACGGTTTTGTCGCAGCCACCAATCAGCACAACCGCATCCATGGGCTGAGCGCGCAGCAACTCCTCGGTGTCCATTGACATCAGGTTGCGCAAAAACATGCTGGTGGGCTGCGAGAAGCTCTCATGGATAGAGATGGTCGGGAAATCCATGGGCAGGCCGCCGGCCAACATCACGCCGCGCTTGACCGCCTCGATCAATTGGGGGGCGTTACCGTGGCAGGGGTTGTACGCGCTGCCGGTGTTGGTGATGCCGATGACCGGGCGCGCCAGCGCCGAATCAGTAAAACCTGCGCCTTTGATAAAGGCTTTGCGCAAGAACAAAGAGAACCCGGGGTCACCATAGTGGGTGAGCCCCTTGGTCATGCCCCGCGTGCCGCTGTCCGGCATGGCGCGGTCGGTTTCTGGTTTGGTCATGACAGTGGCTAAACGGTTGAGCGGGGCTGTCTGGACTGCCGCAGCAGCTGCGCGGCCACCACCAGCGCCAGACCGGCCGCACCCCCGATGTCGCTGACCGTGGACGGGTAGGTCAACGCCACGCCAGAGCCCACCAGGACCCAACGCTCGAGGAAGCTGGTTTTCAGGATGAACCAGTTTTGTAAACCGCCAGCCAAGGCAACAATGCCCGCCGAGGCTGTGAAGGTGATCCAGGCAATATCACCCCAATTGGCCGCTGCCAATGCTTTGGTGTTGCCCATCAAAAGCAGCGCCACGCCGGCTGGGTCGAGCACGAAAATAAAGGGCACCAAGATGGCTGGTGCAACGTATTTCCAGCTCTGAAAGGTGGTTTTATAGGGGTCTCCTTTGCAGATTGCTGCTGCGGCAAAGGGAGACAGCGCCGTGGGCGGAGAGACTTCAGAGAGCACCGCATAGTAAAAAATAAACATGTGCGCTGCATAGTCTGGTACGCCGAGCTTGATCATGGCGGGCGCTGCAATCACCGCGCAGATGATGTAGGAGGCGGTCACCGGTACTGCTAAGCCCACCACCCAGACCACCAGCCCGGTGAACAGGGCAGTTAAAAATAGCGATCCATCGGCGTAATCGAGCACGATGGCGCTGAATTTCAGGCCCAGGCCGGTGAGCACCACCACGCCAACGATCAGCCCTGCACCGGCACAGGTTGCCGCAATCGACAGCACCTGGGTAAAGCCGCCAGACAGGGCCGCGACCAGCTTTGACTGGTAGAGGCTCTTCCAAAAAGGCGCGCCGCTGCGGGCTATGGCATAGGGGATCATGGCTGAGTCGGCGCGCAAAAAGCTGGTGGCAAATGAGGCCACCGTAGCCCAAAACACTGACATCACCGGAGAAAACCCGAGCAGCATGAAAACAACAATGGAGATCAGCGAAAAAAAGTGAAACCAGTATTTTTTGGTCAGCGACCAGGCGCCCTCGATGTTCTGGATTTTTTGCCCGCTCATGCTGTACTTGCGAGCGTCAATGGTGACCATCACATACAAACCGAGATAGAACAAAAAAGTGGGCACTGTGGCCATCAACAAGACATCGAGATAAGAAATTTTCAAGAACTCGGCAATCAGGAATGCAGCAGCGCCGAGAACCGGCGGCGAAATAATGGCACCCAGACCCCCAGCAGCCAGCAGACCCCCCGCCGCATTTTTGTCATAACCGGCTTTGGCCAGCATGTCGTGGGCCACAGCGCCAACGGTGACCGTGGTAGCCACACCCGAGCCCGACGGGCCACCCAGCAAAAAAGAAGACATCACCACGGTCTTGCCAACATTGGAGGTCTTGCCGCCCATCAAGGAGAAGGAAAAATCAATGAAGAACTTGCCCGCCCCGCTGAACTGCAAAAATGCGCCAAAGATGGTGAACAGAATAATCAGGGTTGCAGAAACATCCACCGCAGTGCCAAAAATTCCCTCTAGCGTCATGTACATGAAGCCAACCAGACGCGGCAACTCGTAGCCCTTGTGGGTCCAGGGCGCGGGCAACAGGTTGCCAAACAGCGCATAGAGCAAAAACCCCACGGTGACCGACAACAGCACCCAGCCGTTGGTTCGGCGCAAGCCCTCGAGGATCAGCAAAATCAAGATGCCGCCAAACACCACATCGGTGGTGAAGGGGTAGGTGTTGCGGTCAGTGAAGTCATCACCGCCGAGGTAGGCGTACACCAAGGTGGCCACTGCCAGCATCGCGAGCAGGATGTCCCAGGGCATCAGCCGATTTTTGAAGCGCGCAGCAATCGGAAAGCTCAGGAAAATAAACACCAGCACCAAGGTGACATGGGTGGTGCGCAGCAGCTGGGCGGGCACGATGGCATAGGCTGCATACAGATGAAACAGCGACATCAGCACGGCGGTCAGGGTGAGCGCCACGCCCAGGGCGCCGCGGTACTGGTTGGCGTCCCCCTCTTCTTTCTTGATCAGGCTTTCAACTTGACGGCGGGTCTGCTCGTCAAGCGTGTCTGCAACAGCTTCAGTCAAGCTTGCCGCCTTTTTCTATGATGTATTTCTCAGCCCCCGGATGGAATGGCACTGAGGTGGCGGCGTTTTTCTGGCTGGCGATTCTCAGGTTGCTGTATTCCTGGTGCACTGCCACCAGGTCTTTTTGGTAGTCAAAAACTGCCTTGACGATCTTGTAGGCCTGATCATCGGGCAGGTTGCCATTGGCCACCAAAATATTGGCGACGGATGCAATTTTGTTGTCGCTGGCCATGCCGGCATAGGTGGCTTTTGGAATGGTGTCGGCGTAATACAAATTACCCCATTTTTTGTTCATGGCAGCAACCGCTTCTGAATGGTCAATCATTTTGATTTTGGTGCCCGGGGTGCTGGCCAGATCAGTGACTGCGGCAGTGGGCAGACCGCCAACCCAGAAAAACGCCTCTATTTTTCTGTCCTTCAAGGCATTCGCCGATTCAGCCACGCCCAGGCGCTCGCGGCTGACGTCTTTTAAGGGGTCAAGGCCAGCAGCTTCCATCAGGCGAAAGGCCATGATTTCCGTGGCGCTGCCAGGGCTGCCGGCAGACAGCCGCTTGCCCTTCAAATCAGCCATGGTTTTGATGCCGGTGGACTCGAGGGTGACCACGTGCATGCGGTTGGGGTAGAGCACCAGCAGTGTCTTGACATCGACTTTTCGGTTGGTGAATTTTTCTTGTCCCTTGGCCGCATCAAGCGCGGCGTCGACCATGGAGAAAGCGACATAGGGCTTGCCGCTGCCCACCAGGTTGAGGTTGTCGACCGAGCCGCCTGTTACCTCTGCGGTGGCCTGCATGCCGGGCACATGCTTGGACAGGATATTGGCCAGGCCACCCCCCATCGGGTAATACACGCCCCCTGTGCCGCCGGTGGCGACAGAAATATTTTGGGCAAACACAGCCCCGGTGGCGGCAAGGCTCAGGGCACAAAACAGATTGATCAGGCGCATAAAAATCTCCGTGAGGACAGTGAAACAAGCTCTCAAGCATCACAGGCGCTGAGGCGGTTTTCAATAGGGATTGACCCTAGTACTCCGCCGGGCAGCCAGGGCAAGCCTTTTGCAGTTTCAGCCTGAACCGCCCAAAGGCGGGTTGCCTCAGGCCTCCGCCTTCACCTTCAGCCGCCAGGCATGCAGCAGCGGCTCGGTATAGCCGCTGGGTTGGGCCAGGCCCTTGAACACCAGGTCGCAGGCGGCCTGGTAGGCTTTGGAGCTGTCGAAACGCCCAGCCATGGGCTGGTAGAGCGGATCACCGGCGTTTTGCTTGTCCACCACCCCGGCCATGCGCTCGAAGGTTTCGCGCACCTGCGCCTCTGTGACGATGCCGTGCAGCAGCCAGTTGGCGATATGCTGGCTGCTGATACGCAGGGTAGCGCGGTCCTCCATCAGGCCGATGTTGTGGATATCGGGCACCTTGGAGCAGCCCACACCCTGGTCGATCCAGCGCACGACATAGCCCAGAATGCCCTGCGCATTGTTGTCGAGCTCCTGTTGGCGCTCGGCTGCGCTCCAGTTTGGCGTGGCGGTGACCGGAATGCTCAGCAGCCCGTCGAGCAGGGCATCGCGCTGTTTGCTGGCCTTGGTTTTTTCCAGAGTCTTTTGCACATCGGACACCAGCACCTGGTGGTAGTGCAGCGCGTGCAGCGTGGCGCCAGTGGGGCTGGGCACCCAGGCGGTGTTGGCGCCGGCACGCGGATGGGCAATTTTTTGCTCCATCATGGCCTTCATCAGGTCGGGCATAGCCCACATGCCCTTGCCAATTTGCGCCCGGCCACGCAGACCACAACTCAAGCCGACCAGCACATTGCTGCGCTCATAGGCCTGGATCCAGGCGCTGGACTTCATGTCGCCCTTGCGGATCATGGGGCCAGCCCGCATGGCGCTGTGCATCTCGTCGCCGGTGCGGTCCAGAAAGCCGGTGTTAATAAAGGCCACGCGACTGGCAGCAGCGGCAATGCAGGCCTTGAGGTTGAGGCTGGTGCGCCGCTCCTCGTCCATGATGCCAAGTTTGACGGTGCTGTCAGGCAGGCCCAGCATGTGTTCGACCCGGCCAAACAATTCGGCGGCAAAGGCCACCTCGGCCGGGCCATGCATCTTGGGTTTGACAATGTAGATTGAGCCCTTGCGTGAGTTGCAAATTTGCTCGCCCGAGGCCAGCGCACCATGGCCCTGCAGGTCGTGCAGCGCGATGGTGGTGGTGAGCACTGCGTCCAGGATGCCTTCAGGAATTTCTCGCACCGCGCCCTGACTGTCGGTGTACAAAATGGCCGGGCTGTTCATCAGGTGGCCCACATTGCGTACAAACATCAAAGATCGGCCGTGCAGCCGCACAGCCTTGCCCCGGCCCGCAGGCGGGGTGTACAGCCGGTCGGGGTTCAGGCCACGGGTAAAGCTGTGGCTGCCCTTGCGCACCTGCTCGGTCAAGCTGCCCTGCAAAATGCCCAGCCAGTTGCTGTAGGCCATTACCTTGTCCTGCGCATCCACCACGGCCACCGAATCTTCCAAGTCCATGATGGTGGAGAGTGCAGCTTCAAGCACCAGGTCGCAAACGCCAGCCGGATCGGCCGCGCCGATTGGCGTGGCGCGGTTGATGATGATGTCCAGATGCAGGCCATGGTGCGCCAGCAGCACCGAAGACGGGTTCTTGGCATCGCCCTGGTAGCCCACCAACTGGCTGCCATCGGCCAAGCCGGTCTTGCTGCCGTTGGCCAGTTTCACCAAAAGCTGGGCGTCCTTGATGCGGTAGCCCACTGAGTCCGTGTGCGAGCCCTTACGCAGCGGCGCAGTGCGGTCCAGCACATGGCGCGCGTAGTCAATCACTTTGGCACCGCGCCCGGGGTTGTAGCCGCCTTTTTTGCCAACTTTCTCGCAGCCGGGTGTCTCGGCAATCAGGTCAGCGCCGTACAAGGCGTCGTACAAGCTGCCCCAGCGCGCGTTGGCGGCATTGAGCGCATAGCGGGCATTGAGCACCGGCACCACCAGTTGCGGCCCGGCCTGCTTGGCGAGTTCGGCGTCCACCTTGGAGGTGCTGATCTTGACCTTCCCCGGCTCAGGCACCAGGTAGCCAATGCGCTGCAGAAAAGCGCGGTAGGCCGGCATGTCCTGGATCGGGCCGGGATGGGCGCTGTGCCACTGGTCAAGTGCCGCCTGCAGCCGATCACGCTCGGCCAGCAGGGCGATGTTTTTGGGCGCCAGATCGGTGACGATGGCATCAAAGCTCTTCCAGAAGCTCGCCGGGCTGATGCCGGTGCCGGGTAACACCCGGTCTTCAATGAAATGGTGCAGCTCGGTGGCCACTTGCAGGCGGTGCGTGGTGATGCGGTCGGTCATGGTGTCAAACCTTAATCAAGGGAACGGGTTGAAAAAATCCAGCACGGCGCTCAAGCTGGCACCGGTTCGGGTAGGTAGAGTGCCGAGCTCTTCAAACGGCTGTTGGTAGCGGTTGACCCACAGCGTCTGGTAGCCGTACCAGGTGGCGGCCAGCGCGTCCCAGGCGTTGCAGCTGACAAAGGCGATGCGGCCAGCCGGCAGCCCGGTGGCCTGTTCGCCCAGCGCGTAGGCATCCGGGTGGGTTTTGTACTTGCGGATCGGGTCCACGCTGATGACGTGGGTCAGCAGCCCGTCCAGCCCTGCGGACTTGACCGCCAGCTGCAGCATGGCCGGGTCGCCGTTGCTCAGGATGCCGGTTGGAATGCCGCGCCGTTGCAGCTCGCTCAGCACCTCGCGGTTTTCCGGAAAGGCGCTCAGGCTTCGGTACTGATTCATCAGGCGCTCAACCGCCGCACCCAAATTTTGATCAAAACTGCCCTCAGGCCCCGTGGTTATTGAGGTTACAGCTAGTTTTTTAATAGCAAAAACCAGGGCAGCCCGGGTCAGTTCCCAGAACGGACGGTAGTGCACGCCGTGGTTGCTGGTGGTCACCAGCCGGGTGTACTCAATTTGTTTGTCGCGCCACAGCAGGCTCAGCGCCTGGCCATAGCCAGGGAACAGCTGCTCGGCTGCCAGCGCCACGCTGTAGACGTCGAACAGCGTGCCATAAGCGTCAAACAATACAGCCTGCGGCACGGCCAATGTTTCGCGTTTAGCGGGTACCGTGGATCGGTTTTTCATGCCTCTGACTGTATTGCATACCAAGGAAGCAATTAACTCCTTATTAATTCAATAATCCATGACAAATAAGTAGGTAATCACACAATAACGCCATGTCTGGGCCGTTGCACAATCCCGGCATGACGACTGATCAAACCAGCAACCCCACCCTGCCGCTCACCGGGCTGCGCGTGGTGGAGTTCACCCACATGGTGATGGGGCCGACCTGCGGCATGGTGCTGGCCGACCTGGGGGCCGAGGTGATCAAGGTGGAGCCGATCGAGGGCGACCGCACCCGCCATCTGTTGGGCGCCGGTGCCGGTTTCTTTCCGATGTTCAACCGCAACAAGAAGAGCATTGCCATTGACCTGCACCAGCCCGAGGGCGCGGCGCTGGCGCGTCGGCTCGCCGGCACGGCTGATGTGGTGGCCGAAAACTTCAAGCCCGGCACCATGGCCAAGTACGGGCTCGATTACGCCTCGCTCAGCCAGACCGACCCGCGCCTGATCTATGTCAGCCACAAAGGTTTTCTGCCCGGGCCCTACGACCACCGCACGGCGCTCGACGAGGTGGTGCAGATGATGGGCGGGCTGGCCTACATGACCGGCCGCCCGGGCGACCCGCTGCGCGCCGGCAGCAGTGTGAATGACATCATGGGCGGCATGTTTGGTGCCATCGGTGCGATGGGGGCGCTGATCCAGCGCGGCATCACCGGCCGGGGCCAGGAGGTGCAGTCTGCGCTGTATGAAAACAATGTGTTTTTGGTGGGCCAGCACATGCTGCAGTACGCCATCACCGGCCGCGCTGCCGCGCCCATGCCGGACCGCATCTCGGCCTGGGGTATTTACGACATCTTCACCGTCAAGGACAGCGAGCAGATCTTCCTAGCCGCTGTCAGTGATGGCCAGTGGCTGACCTTTTGCGACGCGCTGGGCCTGGCCGACCTTCGCGATTTGCCGCAGTACGCCAGCAACAACCTGCGGGTGCAGGGCCGGGCCAGCTTGATGCCGGTGTTGCGCGAGCGGCTGTGCAGCTGGCGTGCGGCCGAGCTGGCGGCGCTGTTCGAGGGCGTGGGCCTGCCGTTTGCGCCGATTCGTAGGCCCGAAGAGTTGTACGACGATGAGCACCTGCGCGCCACCGGCGGCCTGGCCGACATCACCCTGCCCGACGGCGAGCGGGCTGGCCAATCCGTTGGCACCGCGCTGTTTCCCTTCACCATGGGTGGGCAGCGCCTGGGTGTGCGGCTACAGCCGCCCACCCGAGGCCAGCACAGCGCCGAGCTGCTGGCTGAGCTGGGCTACGACGCCCAGCAGATCGCCGACTTTCTGGACCGCCACGTGGTAGCCTGAGCCACCCAACCCTCACGCCAGACCTGAACAGACCGCCATCGATCCCGGCTGCCACGGGGATGCCAGCCGCATATCCCGTCATCCCCGGGTTGGCCTGCAAATAGAGGCCATCCTTAGAATGGACACTTCAAAAAATTTTTGGAGAACCCATGAAAACCCTGAATGTCTTGACGAATGCTGCCCGAGCTGTTGGCGTGGCCTTGTTGCTGCAGGTCCCGGCCCAGGCCCAGACTGAGTGGCGGTTCAACAACAGCTACCCGGCCTCGCGCCCGGAGTCGGTGCAGATCCGCACCTTTGCGGCCGATGTGGAAAAACGCACTGGCGGCAAGCTCAAGATCTCGGTCTCTGAGGGTGGTGCCCTTGGCCTCAAGGATGCCGATGCCAT
>CAMATS010000044.1 GCA_945861195.1 Rhodoferax sp. OV413 | reverse complement strand
CCCTGGGGAATACGGGCCAAGCAAAACGGCACGGCTTGCCCGCCAATCACCAGCACCCGTTTGTCGCCCAGGACGATCTCGGGCAGGAACTTTTGCACCATCACGGTCTGCTGGCCCTCGCGGTTCAGGGTTTCGGTGATGCTGCCCAGATTCAGACCGTCGTCCTTGACCCGAAAGATGCCAGCGCCACCCATGCCGTCGAGCGGCTTGAGGATGATGTCGCGGTGCTCGGCATGAAAGCGCCGAATGTCGGCCGCATCACGCGTCACCAGCGTGGGGCCGATGAACTGAGCAAACTCGAGAATCGACAATTTTTCGGGGTGATCGCGAACGGCCCGCGGCTTGTTGAAAACCTGCGCGCCCTCCCGCTCGGCCTGCTCGAGCAGGTGGGTGGCATAGAAGTACTCGCTGTCAAATGGCGGGTCCTTGCGCATCACCACGCAATCAAAGTCTTTGAGCGCTTGCGGCCGCTCGTCGGGCGCCTGCTGCGCGGCGGTATACCAATTGACCGGTTCACCGGTGAGGGTGATGTCACGCACAAAGGCCGTGACTGGGCCGCCACGCTGCCACATCAGGTCGCGCACCTCGCACACGCTGATGGCGTGGCCACAGCGCTGGGCCTCGCGCATCATGGCAAAAGTGGTGTCCTTGTAAATCTTGAAGGACGACAGCGGGTCAGCTACAAATAAGAAGTTCATCAGGGTCTCGGCCGGGCAAGCCCATACTGTTGCACAAAAAGCGCTGCTGCGCCGGCCAGCACCCCCCAAAAGGCGGCGCCCACCCCGCCAATCACCACGCCGCTGAGGGTGACCAAAAAGGTAATCAGCGCTGCCTCGCGGTGCGCCTCATCGCGCAGGGCCACATGCAGCGCATTGGCAATGGTGCCCAGCAGGGCCAAACCGGCAATGGCGGCAATCAGCTCCTGGGGAAAGGCGGTCAGCGCCGCCACAATGGCGGCGCCAAACAGGCCAATGAGCACATAAATGGCGCCACACACAACCGCTGCGGTGTAACGCCGTTGCCGGTCTGGGTGCGACTCAGGGCCCATGCAAATGGCAGCGGTGATGGCGCTCAGGTTCAGGGCAAAGCCGCCAAAAGGCGCCAGCACCAAGGTGGCCACGCCGGTCAGGGTGATGATTTTCGAGATCGGTACGCCGGCCTCGGCGGCAGCGCCTGGCGGGTTGCCATAGCCGGCGGCCTGTATGGCAGCCACACCGGGCAGGTTTTGCGAGGCCATGGTCACCACAAACAAGGGCAGGGCCAGGCTCACAGCCGCCGCCAGCGTGAACACCGGCGCCACAAACACCGGCACAGTCAATGCAAACTCAAGGGTCGGCCCCCGGAAACCCTGGGTCACAGCCACAAAGCCAATCGCCAACACCAGGGTCAGCGGCACAACAAAACGCGGCGTGATGCGCCGACCCAGCAAATAGGCAGCGAGCATCAGCAGCACCAGCGGCAGGTCAGTTTGCGCCGCCACAAAAGCCTGCATGCCAAAGCGTGCCAGCACACCGGCGAGCAAACCTGAGGCAATGGCCAGGGGCAGCCGCTGCATGACCCGCTCAAACCAGCCGGTTACGCCAAACAGGATGATCAGGGCGGCGCAAACCATAAAGGCACCAACCGCCTCAGCCATGGAAAAACCGCCCGCCAGGCCCGCCGTCGCAAGCACCGCAGCGCCCGGCGTGCTCCAGGCCACCATCACCGGTTTACGCAAATAAAGCGAGGGCAGCAGGGTGCACAGCCCCATGCCCAGGCCAAGGGCCCAAAGCCATGAGCCGGTCTGCGCTGGCGTCGCGGCAAAGGCTTGCGCCGCCTGAAACACGATGGCCACCGAACTGGTAAAACCCACCAGAACCGCCACAAAACCGGCAGTGGCAGTGGACAGGCTGAGGTCACGAAAAAAGTACATCTCGGGGCGACTAGATTTCGATCTTGGAGCCGAGTTCCACCACCGAGTTGTTCGGCAGCTTCAGAAAGTCGGCGGCGGCACTGGCGTTGCGGTGCATTTGGGCGAACAGCTTTTCGCGCCACTGCGCCATGCCACCGCCAATGGTCGGGATGACGGTATCGCGCGACAGGAAATAGCTGGTTCGCATGTCGTCTAGCTCGCAGCCCCTGCCCTTAAGTTGTTGCAGGGCCTTGGGTATATCCGGGTCGTTTTTGAAGCCGTAGTGGATCACCACCTGCCAGCAATCATGCCCCAGCGGCTCGATCTCGATGCGTTTATCCATGCCAATCCACGGCACCTCGTGGTTGCGCACGGTCACAAATAAATTGTTTTGATGCAGCACCTTGTTGTGCTTGAGGTTGTGCAGCATGGCGTTGGGCACCGTGCCCGGCTCGGCCGTCAAAAACACAGCCGTGCCCTCCACCCGCACCGGTGGGCTGACAAACACGGACTCCAGAAAACCGGGCAGGTCGATCGCGTTGTCGCGCAGGCTGGCATTGAGCAGGCGCCGCCCATCGTGCCAGGTCATCATCAAGGTAAAGACTGCGCCGCCGATCAGCAGCGGGAACCAGCCGCCATCAAACAGCTTGAACATGTTGGAGGCCCAGAAAGCAAAGTCCACCACAAAGAAAAAACCAGTTGCGGCAATGCACAGGGCCAGCGGGTAGTTCCAACGGTAGCGAATCACGTAGAAAGTGAGAATCGTGGTGATCAGCATGTCGGTGCAAACCGCAATGCCATAGGCGGCCGCCAGGTTGCTGGACGACTTGAACAGCACCACCGCCAGCACAATCGCCACAAACAGGCCCCAGTTGACAAAAGGCAGGTAAATCTGGCCGGTCTCTTTGACGCTGGTGTGCTGCACTTGCAGCCGCGGCAGGTAGCCCAACTGGATCACCTGCTTGGTGACCGAAAACGCGCCCGAGATCAGCGCCTGCGAGGCAATCACCGTAGCCATGGTGGCGAGCACCACCAGCGGCACCAGGGCCCAGTCAGGCGCCATCAGGAAAAACGGGTTCTTGACCGCCTCAGGGTTCTTGAGCAGCAGCGCGCCCTGGCCAAAATAGTTCAGTGTCAGCGCCGGCATAACCACCGCAAACCAGGCGACCCGGATCGGCTTTTTGCCAAAATGACCCATGTCGGCGTACAGCGCCTCGCCCCCGGTGACACACAGCACCACGGCGCCCAGGATGATGAAGGTGATGCCAGGGTTGTGCCACATGAAGCCCAGCGCGTAATGCGGGCTGATGGCCCACAAAATGGCCGGGTTGGACTGGATATGGACCAGTCCGAGCAGAGCGATGCAGGCAAACCAGACCAGCGTGATCGGGCCGAAGAACTTGCCGATACCAGCAGTGCCACGTTTTTGCACCGCAAACAGTCCAAACAGGATGATCAGGGTCAGCGGAATCACATAGCGCTTGAAGGCCGGCGACACCACCTCAAGACCTTCCACTGCAGAGAGCACCGAAATGGCGGGGGTGATGACGCCATCGCCGTAAAACAGGCAGGTGCCAAAGATGCCAACCGCCAGCAACACCCGGCGCAACCGGGGTTTGTCTTTGACCGACTGTGAGGCCAGCGCCAGCATGGCGACCAAGCCGCCCTCACCATTGTTGTCAGCACGCAGCACCAGCACCACGTACTTGAGCGACACGATGACGGTCAGCGTCCAGAAGAAAATTGACAGAATGCCGTAGACATTGTCAGGGGTGAAGGGCACGTGGCCGGAGCCGAACACTTCCTTGACTGCATACAGCACACTGGTGCCAATATCGCCATAAACCACGCCGATAGCGCCCAACGTGAGCGCGGTGAGAGACGATTTGGATGCTGACACACATTGGCCCCAGCCCGCTTCTGGGCCAAGGATCCGTTCCTGAAAAGACCGCCATTGTGCGCCCAGCGCCTGGCGCTTCAGGCTGGCCCAGCAGCAATCAGGCCCGGCAGCGCCAGAAAATGTTGCAGCGCAGCAACTGGTTTTGGTGCTCAGGAGAAAGCTTCGGCCTCGGGGTCAGTCAACTCGAGCTCGTAACTCGCTGCCAGCATGGCCGCGCGGGCCACCACGCCATACATATAAAACCGGTTTGGGGCACTGGCGCCGGGTTTCACGCCGGGCTGCGGCAGGTGGGTGCTTTGCTCAAAGGCCAGGGGCACAAAGCTTGAGCCCGGGGCGCACAGGTCCTCGTCATCACCGCGCTCGGCATGGATGCGATAGAAGCCGCCCACCACATAACGGTCCATCATGTAGACCACCGGCTCAGCCACCGCCTCATTGATGCGCTCACGGGTCAGCACGCCTTCTTGGACCAAGATATCCTGCGCCCCGGGGGGTGTTTGCCGCGCGCCCAACATGGCGCCGAGTTCGGCCACGCTGCGCGCATCGCGCATCGTGGAAATGCCCATGCCACGGCTGCCATCGTCCGCCTTGACCACCACAAAAGGCTTCTCCTTGATGCCGTATTCCTTGTACTTTCGGCGCACCTTGGCCAGCAAGGCTTCCACTTGGGTGCCCAGGTGGTCCAGGCCGCTCGGGGTGCTCAGGTCGACCGCGCCGCAGCGCTCAAACATGGGGTGTATCAGCCAGGGGTCAGCGCCGAGCAGCTTGCCCAGGCGCTTGGCCACCTCTTCATAGCATCTGAAATGCGCGCTCTTGCGCCGGGTCGCCCAGGCCGCATGCAGGGGCGGCAGCAGGTACTGCTCGTGCAGGTCCTCGAGAATGCCCGGCACGCCGGCGTTGAGATCAGTGTTGAGCAAAATCGTGCAGGGATCAAAGTCTTTCACGCCAATGCGCCGTTTGCCACGAACCACGGGCTCCAGTGTCACGCTGTCGCCATCGGGCAGGGCCACGGTGATGGGTTTTTTGATGGCAGGGTCAATGGAGCCGATGCGCACATTGAGCCCGGCCATGTGAAAAATGCGTTGCAGCTGCACGATGTTGGCCAGGTAGAAGGTGCTTTGCTGATGGTTTTCCGGTATCACCAACAAATTGCGCGCCTCGGGGCAGATTTTTTCGATGGCCGCCATGGCGGCCTGCACCGCCAGTGGCAGCATCTCAGACGTCAGGTTGTTCCAGCCCCCGGGGAACAAATTGGTGTCTACCGGCGCCAGCTTGAAGCCGCCATTGCGCAGATCCACCGCGCTGTAAAAGGGCGGCGTGTGCTCCATCCACTCAAGCCGGAACCAGCGCTCTATGGCGGGCATCGAATCCAGCACCCGCTGCTCGAGTTCATTGATGGGGCCGGTCAGGGCGGTGACTAAGTGGGGAACCATGGCAATCTTTCAAAATTGGGGCATTGCCCCTGAACAAGCGCTTACGCGCCCACCGACCGAACTGCCACCAACACGCAACTGCTGATGAGCCAGCCCGCCGCAGGCTGGCGCTGCAGGGTGTAGACAGCCAGCCAGGATTTGCCACTGCGATCTTGCATTTGCACCGCCTGCAGCAGGCCTGTCTCAACCTCCTGAGGCATCAAAAATACCAGCGCGGCTGGCCGGTAGACCACGGGATAAGCCTGCTGCACCATCGCCATGAAATTTTCGGCGCTTCCAAACATGTCGCGGATATTCGGTGCTGCAAAAGAAAACGCGCCCGAAGCATCATCGGCGGCAAAGGCATTGAGCTGCCCTTGCACCACCGCCCGCACCGATTGCCGGTCTTCAGCGCTGACCTCTGCCTGCGCCTTGGGCGACAGCAGGGCGGCCCAGGCCAGCAGGCCGAGCGCCAGGGTGCGCCAGAGCCGGCCAGCCGAGTAGCCCGGTCGACACAGGGTTTGCTGAAGGGCTGTCACACGCGCACCTCGCCCTGGCCCAGCACCACATACTTGAGCGAGGTCAGGCCTTGCAGGCCAACCGGTCCGCGGGCATGAAGTTTGTCGGTAGAGATGCCAACCTCGGCCCCCAGTCCATACTCAAAGCCATCGGCAAAACGGGTGCTCGCATTGACCATCACACTGGCCGAATCAACCTCGCGCAAAAAGGCCTCGGCGTGTTGGTGGTCGCGGGTGATGATGGCATCGGTATGGTGGCTGGAGTAGCGGTTGATGTGGGCAATGGCCTCATCCAGCCCGGCCACCACTTTGATGCTGATGATGGGCGCCAAATACTCCTCGAACCAGTCAGCCTCCTGGGCCGCCAGCACCAGGGCTGCAGCTTGGCCGTCTCCAGACGCACGCCCGCTTGGCGCGCGGCCAAGGCCTGACTGCAACAGGGGCAGGCTCTCGGGGCAGCCGCGCATCTGCACCCCTTTGCTGGCAAAAATAGCGGCCATGCCCGGCAAAAATTCTGGTGCCACACCGCGCGCCACCAGCAGGCTCTCGGCAGCATTGCAAGGGCTGTATTTTTGGGTTTTGGCGTTGTCGGTCACTTTGAGCGCCATCGCCAGGTCGCAGGGGTCATCCACATACACATGGCAGTTGCCGTCCAGGTGTTTGATGACCGGCACTTTGGCATCGCGGCTGATGCGCTCGATCAGGCCCTTGCCGCCGCGCGGGATGATGACATCGACAAACTGCGGCATGGTGATCAGCTGGCCCACCACGGCGCGGTCCGTGGTTTGCACCAGCTGCACAGCATCGGCCGGCAAGCCGCTGTCGGTCAAGGCTTGTTGCACCAACCGGGCCAAGGCCTTGTTGGACTCGATCGCCTCGGAGCCCCCGCGCAAAATGCAGGCGTTGCCACTCTTGATCGACAGGCTGGCAGCCTCGATGGTCACATTGGGCCGGCTCTCGAAGATCATGCCAAATACCCCAATCGGCACCCGCATCTGGCCCACCCGTATGCCGCTGGGCTGCTGGCGCAAGCCGGTGATTTCGCCAATGATTTCTGGCATAGCGGCGAGTTGTTCGCAGCCGCGGGCGCAGGTCTCCAACACCTCGGGGCCGAGCTTGAGCCGATCCACCAGCGGCGCCGCCAAGCCAGCGGCGGCGGCGCGCTGCAGGTCTTTGGCGTTGTCGGCCTGCATCGCCAGCGTGTTCTCGCGCAACAAAACCGCCAAGCGCCGCAAGGCCTTGTTTTTGGTGGCAGTTCCGGCTTTGGCCATCAGGGCCGAGGCGGCTTTAGCCTGGGCCCCCAGGAGCAGGCTGTACTGCGTGATGTCGAGCGCGTCCATGCCAGTGCCCTGCCCTACCAGGCGGCGATCGCCCCGTCGGTGCGCGGCTCGGTACCGCCGCACAGCACACCCCGTGCGTTGCGCCAGATGATCTGCCCGCGTCCAAAGCCGATGCGGTTGCCCGACCAGGCCACCTCGTGCCCCAAGGCCGCCAAGCCATGAAACAAATGCTCGGGCGTGGCGCGCTCAATGTTGACCCGCCGCCCGCTCTCCCACTCCCAGCGCGGAGCGTCGAGCGAGGCCTGCGGGTTCAGGCCGAAGTCCACCGTGTTCATGACCACCTGCACATGGCCCTGCGGCTGCATGAAGCCGCCCATGACGCCAAATGGGCCCACGGCCGCGCCGTCCTTGGTCAAGAAGCCCGGGATGATGGTGTGGTAGGGCCGTTTGCCAGGCGCCAAGCAGTTCGGGTGGGCCGCATCGAGCGAGAAATTGTTGCCGCGGTTTTGCAACGCAATGCCGGTGCCGGGCACCACCAGGCCAGAACCAAAGCCCATGTAATTGCTTTGGATAAAGGACACCATGTTGCCGTCGCCGTCGGCCGTGCTCAGGTAAACCGTGCCGCCGCGCGGCGGCTCACCCGGCGTCGGCAAAGCCGCCTGCGCACCGATCAGGGTCCGGCGCTGGTCGGCGTAGGCATCTGACAGCAGATCAGCCACCGAGACCCGCATGTGCGCCGGTTCGGCAATATGGGCCAGGCCATCGGCAAAGGCCAGCTTGATGGCCTCGATCTGGCGGTGGTGGGTCAACAGCGTGTCGCGCTCCTGAAAATCAAAACCCTTGAGAATGTTGAGCGCCAGTAGCGCCACCAGTCCATGCCCGTTGGGCGGGATTTCCCACACATCAAAGCCGCGGTAGTTGACGCTGATCGGCTGGCACCAGTCGACCTGGTAATCGGCCAGGTCATGCCCCTGCAAATAGCCACCCGCGCCCTGCACACAGGCGACAATTTTTTCAGCCAGCGCGCCACGGTAAAAACTGCTGGCGCCAGTCTGCGCAATATCTTGCAGGGTGTCGGCATGGCCCTGCGAGCGCCAAAGCTCTCCAGCCTGGGGCGCGCGCTCAGGGGCAAAGGTGTCAAACCAGGGCTTGAAATGCGGCGCCTTGAGCTCGTTTTGAAACAGCCGGGTGGCCTGCTGCCAGGCATAGGCCACCATGGGCGAGACCGGAAAGCCGTCACGCGCCAGCTCAACCGCCCGCGCCATCGAGGTGGTGAGGGGCAGGCGCCCGAAGCGGCTGGCCAGCGCCGCCCAGGCGGCCGGGGCACCAGGCACAGTGACCGGCAACGGCCCGTACTTGGGCATGCTGGCCAGACCCATGGCGCTGGTATCAGTCAGGCTCAGGCTTCGCGGCGACGGGCCGCTGGCGTTGAGGCCATGCAGCTTGCCGCCATGCCAGACCAGCGCAAAAGCGTCGCTGCCGATGCCGTTGGCTGTGGGCTCCACCACAGTGAGGGCCGCTGCTGTGGCAATGGCCGCATCAATAGCGTTGCCGCCGGCCTGCAGCACCGCCAAGCCGGCTTGCGCGGCCAGCGGCTGCGAGGTGGCCACCATGCCGCGGTTGGCGTAAACGGCGCTGCGGCGGGAGGGGTATGGGTAATGTGCTGCGTCGAGCTTGAGCATAGTGGCACGATGGTAGCATTTAGACTTCCTTTTTTAGCCCATGCCAACCCAAGCCGCTGTCAGCCCAAACAGGCGCCAGACCATGGCGCTTCAACCACCCTCCCCATGACCTGGTCAATCTTGGTCCGCGAACCCGATGGCCGTTTTGGTGTGGCCATTGCCAGCCGGTTTTTCTCAGTTGGTTCCCTGTGCATCCACACCCGGGCTGGGTCTGGGGCAATTGCAACCCAAGCCTTGATGAACCCTTTGTATGGCCCGCAAGGGCTGGCGCTTTTGGCGCAGGGCCTCTCGGCTGCGGCGGTGGTAAGCGCGCTTGCCGACGCCGACGCCGGCCAAGCCCAACGCCAGTTGCATGTGCTGCCAGCCCAGGGCCCGGGTGCTGCCCACACCGGCAGCGCATGTGTCGACTGGTGCGGCCACCTGCTGCAACACGATGTCAGTGTGGCTGGCAACATGCTGGCCGGGCCGCGCGTGATCGAAGCCACCGCCGAGGCCTTTGCCGCCAGTGCCGGGCAGCCGCTGGCGCTGCGCCTGATCAGCGCCATGCAAGCGGGTGAGGCGGCCGGTGGCGACAAGCGCGGCAAGCAGTCAGCCGCGCTGCGCATCCAGGGCCACGAGGATTACCCTGAGCTGGACCTGCGTGTAGACGATCACGCCGAGCCCTTGGACGAGTTGCAGCGCCTGCATGACAAAAGCCTGGAGCGTTTTCAGCCCTTCATTGCCTGCCTGGCCACCCGTGAGCTGCCGGCCGGCGAGCTGGAGCGCAGCCGCATTGAGGCCCGCATCGACGCATTTCATGCCGCCTGGCGCGCCAGGAGCTGAGCATGGCCTTGCTCGAGGTCACAGGACTGAGCACCCACTTTGCCACCGAGGCGGGCGAGTTGGCCGCGGTCGATGGCATCAGCTTTTCAATCGAGGCCGGCAAGACCCTGGCCATTGTGGGCGAGTCGGGTTGCGGCAAGAGCGTCACCTCGTTGTCCATCATGGGTCTGGTCGGGCCGGCCGGCCGGGTGGCTGCGGGCTCGATCCGGTTTGACGGGCGCGAGCTGGCAGGGCTGGCCTCGGCCGAGATGCAGGCCCTGCGCGGCAAGGCCATGGCCATGATTTTTCAGGAGCCGATGAGTTCGCTCAACCCGGCCTTCACGGTGGGGGAGCAAATCGTCGAGGCGCTGCTGCGGCACCGCCCGATCGGCCGCCAAGAGGCCCAGGCCCTGGCGCTGGCCATGCTGGAGCGGGTGCGCATTCCGGCGCCGGCGCAGCGCTTTCACGAACACCCGCACAAATTGTCGGGCGGCATGCGCCAGCGCGTCATGATCGCCATGGCGCTGGCCAACTCGCCCCGGCTGCTGATTGCCGACGAGCCCACCACGGCGCTTGATGTCACCATCCAGGCGCAGATTCTGGAGCTGATGAAGAGCCTGCAGCAGGACAGCGGCACTGCGGTGCTGCTGATCACGCACGACCTTGGCGTGGTGGCTGAAGTGGCCGACGAGGTGGCCGTGATGTACGCCGGGCGCATCGTGGAGCAGGCGCCAGTGGCGGCACTGTTTAGCCAGCCACAGCACCCCTACACCGTGGGGCTGCTCGGCTCCATGCCGCACCTTGACAGAACCCAAGCCCGCCTGAGCGCCATCAGCGGCCAGGTGCCGGGTCTGTTCGAGCGTCCATTGGGCTGCAGCTTTGCGCCGCGCTGCCCCTTCGCCGTGGCCCGCTGTCTGCTGGAAAAACCGCCCCTCATGGAGATGGGCGGCCAGCACCGGGCGGCCTGCTGGCTTGCGCCACTCGATGCGGACGCCTTGGTGCCGCAGGCAAGCGAACGGGCGTTGGCATGAACGCACCCCTGCTGGAGCTCAGCGGCCTGACCAAGCACTACCCGGTGCGCAAGGGCCTGTTCAGCCGCATCAGCGGCAGTGTGCGCGCGGTTGACGGGGTCGACCTGAGCCTGCAGTCCGGGCAAACCCTGGGCATTGTGGGTGAGTCGGGCTGCGGCAAATCCACACTGGGCCGGCTGGCGCTGCGCCTGATTGAGCCCACGCAGGGCCGGGTGCTGTTTGCCGGTACCGACCTAGGGCACTTGGGCCCGGCCGCCTTGCGCGCACAGCGGCGCCAAATGCAAATCATCTTCCAGGATCCCTATTCTTCGCTCAACCCGCGCATGACGGTGGGCCAGATCCTGAGCGAGCCGCTGCGCCTGCACCGCTTGCACCTTGGCAGGCAAACCCAGCGGGTGGCCGAGTTGCTGCACACGGTGGGCCTGGCGGCGGAACATGCCGGGCGCTACCCGCATGAATTTTCAGGTGGCCAGCGCCAGCG
>CAMATS010000043.1 GCA_945861195.1 Rhodoferax sp. OV413 | reverse complement strand
GGCGCCAATCGGTGTCGTGGCAAGGCGCTTGTCGAGCTTAGCTTCAGGAAGCCGAGCCGGACGGCGGTCACGGTCATGAAATTGTCATATATTTCTAATATTATTGAATTATGGAATCATCCGCAGTTGTCCGTTCCCTGGCCGCACTGGCCCAGGCCTCCCGTTTGCAAATTTTCAAGGCGATGGTGCAAGCCGGGCCGGCAGGGCTGACGCCGGGCGACTTGTCCGAACGGCTGGGCGTGGCCGCCAATACCCTGTCTTTTCACCTCAAGGAATTGATGCACGCCGAGCTGGTCACGCAGGAGCGGGCTGGGCGCCGGCTGATTTACCGCGCCGAGTTTGGCCGCATGCAGGAGCTGCTCGCCTACCTGAGCGACAACTGCTGCCAGGGCAGCGCGTGCGCAGTCAATGCCGGGCAGCTGCAACCCCTTTGCTGATTGACTTGAAGGCTTTGGATATGTCCGACATCAAAGTATTGAACGTGCTTTTCCTGTGCACCCACAATTCGGCGCGCAGCATCCTGGCCGAAGCCCTGCTCAGGCACATGGGGGGCGACCGTTTTGTCGCCTACTCGGCCGGTAGCAGCCCGCGCGACCAGCAAGAGCCCAACCCGCTGAGCCTCGAGACCTTGCGGCAGGCCGGGATTGCGGTGCAAGGCCTGCACAGCAAAAGCTGGGACATGTATGCGGCACCAGATGCGCCCCGTATGGATTTGGTGATCACGGTCTGCGATAACGCCGCTGGCGAAGTTTGCCCCTACTGGCCGGGCCAACCTGCCACCGCCCATTGGGGCTTTGCCGACCCTTCGGCCGGGGACGGCAACGAACAGGAAAAACGCGAGGCCTTCAAGCAAACCCTGCATCAAATTCGCCGCCGGCTGGATTTGTTCGTCAACCTGCCCTGGGGCAGCCTGAGCCAGCTGTCGCTGCAACAGGCCGTGCGCCAGTTGGCGCAACCATGAAAAACTACCGACTCTATTTGGCCGAGCTGCTGGGCACCTGCGCCCTGCTGTGTGCGGTCATCGGTTCGGGCATCATGGCCGAGCGGCTGGCTGGCGGCAATCTGGCACTGGCCCTGCTGGCCAATACCTTGGCCACTGTTTTTGCTCTTTATGTGCTCATCGAGACCCTTGGCCCACTCAGTGGCGCGCATTTCAATCCGGCGGTGTCCTTGGTCATGGCCTGGCGCAAAGACTTGCCGCACCAGCGCCTGGTGGGCTATGTGTTGGCGCAACTCGCTGGCGCCGCTTTGGGCGCTTGGCTGGCCCATGCCATGTTTGGCATGGAAATTTTTCAGTGGTCAGCCAAGGCCCGTACCGGCGCGCCCCAATGGCTGGCCGAAGCAGTGGCCACGGCGGGCTTGTTGCTGGTTATCCTGCGCGCGCCCGCTGGCAAGGCGCCGGCCCTGGTGGCCTGCTATATCGGCGCGGCCTATTGGTTCACGGCCAGCACCTCTTTTGCCAACCCTGCGGCTGTTTTCGGGCGCAGCTTGAGTGATAGCTTTGCCGGCATTGCTGCTGCTGATGCGCCGGCCTTTGTGCTGGCGCAGTTGTGCGGTGCAGCGCTGGGCCTGGGTCTGCATGCCGTACTCGGCACGGGCACCAAAACCCAGTGAGCTTGGCTCCAAACTCTGCCAAGCGGGTGGCGCTGCCCTGGCTCAGGTGGCCAGGGCTCGCCGTACGCTGCCATCATGGCCGGCGAGCACAGCCTCGGCGGCATTGGCATCGCAGCCCAGCTTCAAGGCAACAATGGCCACCTTGACCCGATACCCGCAGCCCTCAAGCATGCGCCGAGCGGCCTCTTCGTTGGCGCCTGATGCGCGCATGGTGAGCAGCAAAGCGCGCTGGCGCAACTTGATGTTGGTGGCGCGCAAATCAACCATCAGGTTGCCGTGCACTTTGTGCAGGCCAACCATGACGGCGCTGGAGAAGGTGTTGAGCGTTATTTTTTGCGCTGTGCCGGCCTTCAGCCGGGTGCTGCCAGAAATAACTTCTGGGCCGGTGGCGATGGTGATGCCGATGTCGGCCTCTTGGGCGACTGCGCTATCCGGGTTATTGGCGATGCCAATGGTCAGTGCACCGGCCGCACGCGCCGCCTGCAATGCACCCAGCACATAGGGGGTGCGCCCCGAAGCGGCAATGCCCAGCACCACATCGTTGGCAGTGGGCCGCACTGACATCAGATCGGCAGTGCCCTGCTGCTGGTTGTCCTCGGCACCCTCTACGGACAGGCTGACGGCCCGCATGCCACCGGCAAGCAGGGCCAGCGCACGCTCGGGTGGCCAGGAGAAGGTGGGCCAGAGTTCGACCGCGTCCTGCAGCCCCAAACGGCCCGAGGTGCCAGCCCCCACATAGACCAGACGCCCACCGGCCGCCAGCCGTGGCAGGGCAGCCTGTACTGCGCGCGACAGATCGCCACTGACGGCACGCACGGCTTGCACGGCCTGCAACTGGTCATCGACAAAAGCCTCAACCAGTTGCTGCGGGTCGTACAAATCCAGATCGGCATGCAGCGGGTTGGGGGTTTCGGTGCTTGCATTCATGGTCGACGGCTGTTCCGGGGCACTGGCAAAGCCAAAAAAACAGTATTCGATATTAAGTATCCCATGCGCCTGAAACACTATGGCCGGCGCCCTGCGGTTCAAACAGATGGCAGGCCACCAGGGCCGCTCGTTGTAACGCTGGCATCACCCGGGCTTGGAGCGTCGGGGTATCGTGCAGGCAGCGTGGCATTGCTTGCGGACAACGCGCGGCAAAGGCGCAGCCTGCGGGCGGTTTGGTGGGGTCGGGCAGTTCGGCGCCCGCCACCTCTGGCCAAGCGGCGCGCGCCGGCGTGCCGGCGGGCTGTTTGCGCTTAGGTATTGATGAGAGCAGCAGCCGGGTGTAGGGGTGCGCGGGCTGCTCAAACAGCTCGGCTGCGGGGGCCAGTTCGACAATGCTGCCGAAATACATCACCGCCACGTCGTCGCTGATGTGGCGCACCACAGACAGGTCATGCGAGATGAAAACCATCGCCATGTTGCGCTGCTGGCGCAGCGTCATGAGCAAGTTAAGGATTTGCGACTGGATAGACACATCCAGCGCCGAGACCGGTTCGTCAGCGATCAGCAGCCGCGGCTCCAGCGCCAGAGCCCGGGCGATAGCCACCCGCTGACGCTGTCCGCCTGAGAATTCATGCGGGTATTTGTCGGCATCGCTGGGCGTCAGCCCGACAGTGGCGAGCAGGGCATGCACCCGCTGCATGCGTTGCGCCTTCGTCTGCTCGCTTGCGTGGATGTCCAGCGGCTCGCGCACGATCTTGCCGATGGTGTGTTTGGGGTCGAGCGAGGAAAAAGGATCCTGGAAAACCATTTGCATCCAGCGGCGCTGCAAGCGCTGCGGTTTTGCCAACTGGGAAATCCAGTCCAAGCCACAAAACTCGACCCGGCCGGCGCTCGCTTCCACCAAGCGCATCAATGTCCGCGCCAGGGTTGACTTGCCGCAGCCCGATTCGCCAACAATGCCGAGCGTGCGGCTGTCCGCCAATTCAAAACTCACCGCATTGAGCGCTTGGAGCCGCTGCTTGCCTGCCAGCGCATAGTGCTTGCTGAGCCCCTGGACCCGCAGCAGGACTTGGTCGGTGCGGCTGCGGTGCGGCTCAGGCGCCATCGGCGTACCAGCAGGCGGCTTGTTCTTCGATGTTGCCGCCCAGACTTAGCAGGGGTGCAGCCTGTTTGCAGCGCGCGTCGGCCCGCGTGCAGCGCGAGGCAAACAGGCAGTCGCTGCCGCGCTGACCCAGCGGCGGCACAGCACCGGCGATGGTGGGCAGCAGCGAGCCCGCAGGATGCCCGGCCGGCTCGGTTTGCAGCAGGGCCTGGGTGTAGGGGTGCGCTGGCTGGGCGAAAAGTGCGCCCACGCTGCGCCTCTCGGCAACCCGGCCGGCATACATCACAGCCACGCTGTCACAGTGGTCGGCGACCAGGGCCAGGTCGTGGGTGATCAGCAGCATGGCCATGTTGTATTCGCCTTGCAGTTCGCCCAGAAGACGCAGGATTTGAGCCTGCACGGTCACATCTAGCGCGGTGGTGGGCTCGTCGGCGATCAGCAGCTTGGGTTGGCAGGCCAGCGCCATGGCGATCATGACCCGTTGGCGTTGCCCGCCGGAGAGCTCGTGGGCATAGGCCTTCATGCGCTTGGCCGCCGTGGCGATACCGACCCGGTCCAACAGTTTCACCACCTGCGCAGCTGCGGCCTGCGCGTCCAAACCACGGTGCAGGCGCAAACCCTCGGCGACCTGGTCACCCACGCTAAGCACGGGGTTCAGGCTGGTCATGGGTTCCTGGAAGATCATTGCAATCTGGCTGCCACGCAACTGGCGCATGGTTTTTTCTGGTTGGGCCAGCAGGTCTTGGCCATCAAACAGGATCTGGCCGCTGACACAGCGGGTCTGCGCTGGTGGCAACAAACGCATCACCGCCAGCGCGGTCACGCTTTTGCCACAACCCGACTCGCCCACCAGGCCCAGTGTTTTACCGGCGGCGAGCTGCAAAGAAACGCGGTCAAGCACCGCATGGGTGCCGCTGGCTGTGCGCAGGCTCAGGCTCAGGTCTCGGATGTCGAGCAGGGGTGGCGGCAGCTTGTACATTTACGCAATGATGACTCTATCTGGCCCAGAAAAACTCTTGTTGCCTCGCATCAAGGCCGCGATCATTGATGTTACCCCGGGCTTGCTGCTGCGGGCCTACAGCGGCGGCACTCTGGCGTGCGACCTGCAGGTCGGCGACACGCGGCGTTATTACGACCTGGCATCACTGACCAAGATTGTTTTCACACAGCAGGCCTTGATGCAGGCCTACGACCAGGGCCGCTGGTCCCTCACCACCACGGTGGGCGACTTTCTTCCTGACTTCAAGCAGCCCCAGACCCTGATCACCGAGTTGCTCAGCCACACCTCGGGCATCGAATGGTGGACGCCCCTGCACCAGTCAATTGACCTGCGCCTGCCCTGGCTGCAGCGCCGGCGCTGGCTTTATGCGCAGTTGCAGTTGGCACCCTGGAACAAGACCGGACGGGCGGTGTACTCAGACCTGGGCTTCATGCTGCTGGGCTTCGTACTCGAAGCCTTGCATGGCAAAAATTTGCTCGAGATTTGGCGCGACCTGCGAGCCCAGACCTATGCCCAGAGCAGCCTGGCCATGCATGTTGATAACCTGCCGCTGTGCCCGGTAGACCAGTATGCCGCCACCGAGCTGTGCCCCTGGCGCCACAAGCGTTTGCAAGGCGAGGTACACGATGACAACACCTGGTCCTTTGGCGGCGTCTCCGCCCATGCCGGCTTGTTTGGCAGCATGGATGATCTGGCCTGCTATGGCCTGCAACTGCGCGCACAGTGGCTTGGTTTGCCGGGCGCCCTGGTGCAGCAGGCAAGCGCGCAGCGGTTTACCCAGCGGGCCATTGCCCAGGAAGCTGGCGACTGGGCGCTGGGTTTCATGCTGCCAGCGCCAGAGAATGCGAGCTGCGGACAATATTTTTCAAAGCGCTCCTTTGGCCACACCGGTTTTACCGGAACCTCTTGCTGGTACGACCCCGAGCGCGACCTGCTCTTGATGATCTTGAGCAACCGGGTGTATGCGGGGCGTGACAACAAGGCCTTTGTGGCCCTGCGCCCGCAACTGCATGACTGGCTTGTGCAAGCCCTGTGAGCCACGCGACAAGCACCGCTGGCTGGCTTGTGACACCGATGAGCGGTGCCGGCCATGAGCGCGACTGCGCCGCCCTCATGGCCGAATCTGACCCCTGGCTTCGCCTGGGCTATGGGTTTGAGGATTTGCTACGCACCGTGCGCCTGCCTGGTCGCGAGGCTTATGTCGCCCAGGTCGACGCACAGTTCGCTGGTTTCCTGCTGCTCAATCTGCAGGGCACCTTTGCCGGCTACATACAGACCATCGGCCTTGCAGCGCAGTTTCGCGGTTTGGGTTATGGCACCCGACTGATGGCCTTTGCCGAGCAACGCATCTGGCGGGATCACCAAAACGTATTTCTCTGCGTGTCGTCTTTCAACCAAGCTGCGCGCCGCTTCTACCAGCGCCTGGGATACCAGCAGGTCGGCGAGCTCAGCGATTTTTTGGTGGCGGGGCATGCCGAATTGCTCCTGCGAAAAACTATTGGGCCGCTGGATGCGCGCAAATCTTGACGGCAACCGCAGCGATAGAGCCCCCGGGTGGTCGATGCTAAGATGATTTACAGACAGCAGGCTGCGGTCGCAAGCCCACCCCTTCAAGGAGATACCCCATGAACGCCACCCCCCAAACCACCCTCTGCGCCAGAGACTGGCCACTGACCCGGCGACTTGCCACCTGGGCGGCTGGCTTGGCCTGGGCTGGCCTGGCCAGCGCGCAGGTTTTGCAAATCGCCGCCGATGGTTCGCCCGCCGGCCTGGACCCCCATGTGGTGCCGGCGTTTAACACGGTGCTGATTAACAAGAACATTTACGAAGGCCTGACCGCGATCGACCGGGACCTCAAGATCGTGCCCTCGCTTGCCACTTCCTGGACCATCTCCAAAGATGGTCTGAGCTACCGCTTCAAGCTCAAGCCTGGGGTTAAGTTTCACAACGGCAAGCCCATGATGGCTGCTGATGTGGTGGCCTCGCTGGCGCGGGTGCGTGATGCCAAGACCGGCTCGCCCTATGCGTCGCGGCTGTCGATGGTCAAGGAGATTCTGGCCGACAAGGGCGATGTGGTGATCAACCTGAATACCCCCTCGCTGCCCCTGGTCGGCCAGCTTGAGGCGCTGGCGATCGTGCCCGCCGAGTCCCTGGTCAATCCGGCGGGCTTGCAAAAAGTACCCATGGGAACCGGGCCGTTCAAGTTCGACACATGGGTGACGGATGCCCATGTCAGTTTGGTCAAGAACCCCGACTACCATGTGGCTGGCCTGCCCAAACTCACCGGGCTCAAGTTCAATATCGTGCCCGAGTCCAGCACGCGCCAGGCCGGCATGGCCAGCGGCGCCTATCAGTTCTTTCCGTCGGTTGACGCGGTCACCATCAACGCACTGGCGCGCATTCCCGATGTGGTGACCACCAAGGTGCCCGATCTTGGCTACAGCCTGGTGGGCATGAACGTGAGCAAGCCCCCGTTCGATAACCCCAAGGTTCGCGAGGCACTGAACTACGCACTCAACCGCCATGAAATCGTGCGTGGTGTTTACATGGGCCGTGCGTCCATTGCAGCGCCCTTGCCAGCCGTGCTGTCTGAGTGGGCTGTGCCCTATGCCGAGTTCCCCTGTTACCAGTCCAACCCCGAGCGGGCCAAGGCGCTGCTGCAAGAAGCCGGGGTGAGCATGCCGCTGGCCATCACGCTCAATGTGTTGCCAAACCCGGTGGCCAAGGACACCGCTGAAATCGTGCAGGCGCAGCTCGACAAAGGCGGCTTCAAGGTCACGCTGCTGTCCCAGGAGATAGGCAAATTTGTGGCCGATTGGCGCGCCTCCAATTTCACCGCCTTTGTGTCGCTCAATGGCGGCGGTATCGACCCAGATGATTATTTTTATCGCACCTTCTACACCGGCTCGTCGACCAATGTTTTCAAGTATTCCAATGCTGCGCTGGACAAGCAACTCGACGCCGGACGTGCTGCTACCAACAAAGTGGCGCGTAAGAAAATCTATGACGAGGTGCAAAAGACGCTCGCCTGCCAGGGCCCCATCGCCTTCCTCGCCAACGGCGACCTGTTCACCGCAATGCGCGCCAATGTGAAAGACTTCCAGCCCCTGAGTACACGCTCGCTGGTTTACCTGCGGCAGACCACGCTGGAGAAATAGCGCCCGACGGGCTGCTGGCGATGACCGTGAGGCCCTGTGCCATCGGGGTAGATTGGCCGACGACCCATGCGTGAGCTGATTTTCAAGCGCCTGCTCGACCTGCTGAGCGTGTTGCTCGGCGTCTCGGTGCTGGTGTTTTTGATGATCCGCTTGATCCCCGGAGACGCTGCGCAGGTGATGCTGGGTGTCAGCGGCGACGCCAGCGAAGTACAGGTGCAGCAACTGCGCGAAAAACTCGGCCTCAATGACCCCTTACCCAGCCAATACCTGCGCTGGCTTGGCAACATGGCGCAGGGTGATTTTGGCGTCAGTATCTGGACTGGCAAGCCAGTCATGGAAGACATTGCGCAACGCATAGGCGTGACTGCCGAATTGACCTTTGTCTCGCTGCTGCTGGCCCTGCTGGTGTCAATTCCTGCCGGCGCCCTGATGGCCTACTTCAGAGGCAGTGTGTCGGATGGACTGATGCGCTTGATCACCATCACCGGGGTCACCATGCCAGCCTTCTGGCTTGGTGCCCTGCTGATATTTGGCTGGGCAATCTGGTTCCCGAACTGGCAGACGCTCGGCTCGATCCCGCCCCTGGCGGAGGACCCCTGGGCCCACCTGCAGCGCATGTTTCTGCCCACCCTGACCTGCGCCCTGCCGGTGATTGCTTCGCTGGCACGCATCATGCGCTCGGCCATGATTGATGCACTGGGGCAGGACTACATTCGCACGGCGCGCGCCAAGGGGCTGGGGGAATGGACGGTAACCTTCAAGCATGCGCTGCGAAACTCGTTGATCCCCTATGTCACCGCGCTGGGAATCATGACCGGCTACCTGTTCAGCGGAGCCATCGTGGTCGAGCAGGTTTACGCGATTCCCGGCTTAGGGCGCCTCATGCTGGGCGCCATCGCTGACCGCAACTACCCGCTGATCCAGACCTCGATTCTGGTCGTGACCACTGCGTTTGTGCTCATCAATGCCATCACCGACCTGCTCTACCGGGTGATCGACCGGCGCACAGGGGCAGGCGCTTGATGCCGCGCTGGCTTGACAGCGCCGGGCGCGACTTTGCACGCAGCCCGATTCTGATGCTGGCCCTGAGTCTGGTGCTGCTGCAAGTGCTGGCATCCCTGTGCGCCAATTTGATAGCGCCTTTTGATCCGGTGGCACAGGCGATCGAGTCACGCATGGCGGCGCCCGGCGGGGAGTTTCTTCTGGGCACAGACAAGCTCGGGCGCGACGTGCTCTCACGCATTTTGCATGGCTATCGGTCTTCGCTGGGCATTGCGTTTTCGGCTGTGGCCGTGGCACTGTTGCTCGGCGGCAGTCTGGGCATCTGGGCGGCTTACAAGGGCGGCTGGATTGACCGGCTGGTGATGCGTCTGGCCGATGTGTTGTTTGCCTTTCCAATCATCCTGCTGGCGATCGGCGTGATTGCCGTGCTGGGCAGCAACACCCTGTCCATTGTGGTGGCGATTGCGGTGGTTTATTCACCCATCTTTGCCCGCTTGATGCGCGCCCCCACGCTGGTATTGCGCAGCGCCGACTATGTGCATGCGGCGCGCAGTTTCGGCGCCAGCGACCTGCGCATCATCGTGCAGCACATCATGCCCAACCTGATGAGTGTGATTCTGGTGCAGACCAGCCTGTCCCTGTCGACTGCTATTCTGTTGGAGGCCAGCCTGTCGTTTCTGGGTATTGGTGCGCAGCCGCCAGCCCCCTCGCTGGGGCGTATGCTCTCAGAGGGGCGCGATTACATGTTCATGGCCCCATGGGCGAGCCTGTTCTCTGGCTTGGCGATTTTGCTTGCGTCGCTGGGCTTTAACCTGCTGGGTGATGGGCTGCGCGACCGCTTGGACCCGCGCCTGCGCGGCATTGACTGAATCATTGCGCGCAAGCGCGGGAAAGGCCAATATGGCGATGGAGATCTTTGGCGGGGCGATGTCGGGCACCAGCCTGGACGGGGTAGACATGGTGCTGGCCGGCTTCGAGGGGGCAGACGCTAGTTTGTCGCAAGCCAATATCAAAGTGCTGGCCCATGTCTACACCCCCTACCCGGTCGCGCTGCGCGAACAAATCATGGCTATTTGCCTGGGCCAGCCCCTCACCCTGCCTCAACTCGGCGCGGTTGACCTGGCGGTAGCTCGGCAATATGTTGAGGTGATCCGTGCGGCACTGGCCACTGCCGGCCTGGCATCCTCAAGCGTGATTGCCGTGGGCGTGCACGGGCAGACGGTCTACCACCAGCCGCTCGGCCCTGACCGATTCACCCTGCAGATCGGCGACCCGAACACGATTGCCGTGGGCGCTAGGGTGCCGGTAGTGGCCGACTTTCGGCGGCGCGACATGGCCCTGGGCGGGCAGGGCGCACCGCTGGCACCAGCCTTTCACGAACACTGGTTCCGCCATGACAGCCGCACCCGGGTGGTGCTCAATGGCGGCGGCATTGCCAACATCACAGCCATGGCCCCCGGTCAGGCCACCTATGGTTTCGATACCGGGCCGGCCAATGTGCTGATGGATGGTTGGTGCGCCGAGAAGATCGGTCGGCCTTACGACGACAGGGGCCGGTGGGCGCGCAGCGGCCGGGTGCTTGACTCCTTGCTGCGCGTGATGGTGCTGGAGCCCTATTTGCAACTGCCGCATCCCAAGAGCACCGGGCGCGAGTTGTTCAATATGCCTTGGCTGCAGGCCTGCCTGGCGCGCAGCGGCTGCTCACAAGCAGTTGACGCAGACATCATGCACACCCTGCTGGCTTTCACTGTACGCACCGTTGCCGATGCGGTCGCGGCGGTCGACCCGGCCGGCGGCGAACTGTTTGTCTGCGGGGGCGCAGCCTTAAACGAATTCTTGATGCAGTGTCTGGCTGATGCCCTGCCGCTTTGGAGCGTACGGAGCACCGCGGCAAGCGGCATCGCCCCGGATCAGGTCGAGGCGATCGCCTTTGCCAGCTTTGCCCGGCGCACCGTGCGGGGCCTGAGCGGCAACCTGCCGTCGGTCACCGGTGCCAGTCGCGCCTGCGTTCTGGGAGCGGTTTATGCGGTCTGAGCGTCAAACTTTGGTGCAAAGCATCCTGTTGCGCTCAGGGCATGGCGCAGAGACTATGCCGCCTGTGCCTATTCAGGCTTCACGCCCGCTGCAATGATGACCTTGGCCCATTTCACAATCTCTTCGTCTAAAAATTTAGCGGCCTGCTCAGGCGAATTGCCCA
>CAMATS010000042.1 GCA_945861195.1 Rhodoferax sp. OV413 | reverse complement strand
GTGCCAACCCGAATATTTGGCGTGTCATACCACTGGTAAGGCAGACGCCGTGTCACCGGCATGCGCCCGCGCAACACGCTCAGGCGGTTTGGCCAATGGGCAAAATTTGGGAACGCAACAATGCCGATGCGCCCCACGCGAACCGTCTCCCGCAGCATGACCTGGGCATTACGCAAATGTTGCAGGGTGTCGATTTGTAAAACCACATCAAAGCTCTGGTCGCCAAACAGAGCCAAGCCCTCGTCGAGATTGAGTTGGATCACATTCACGCCGCGCTGCACGCAGGCCAGCAGGTTGGCGCCATCAATTTCGATACCGTAGCCGCTGCAGCCACGGGTGCTCTGCAAATGTGCCAGCATGGCGCCATCGCCGCAGCCCAGGTCAAGCACGCGCGAGCCAACCGGCACCAACCGAGCCAGGGCTTGCATGTTGAGCACATCGCTCATGGGACCAGCTCCATTTCCCGCCCTATGCCTTCAAAATAAGAACGAACCACGCCAAGGTAGCGTGGGTCATCGAGCAAGAAGGCATCATGTCCGTGGGGCGCGTCAATTTCGGCATAACTCAGGTCGCGTCGATTGTCTAGCAGGGCGCGAACGATCTCGCGGCTGCGCGCAGGTGCAAAGCGCCAGTCGGTGCTGAAACTGACCAGCAAAAATTTGGCCTGCGCCCGGGCCAGGGCCAGGCTGAGGTCGCCGCCATAGTTCCTGGCGGGATCAAAGTAATCTAGAGCCCGGGTAATCAACAGGTAGGTGTTGGCGTCAAAATAATCGGCAAACTTGTCGCCCTGGTAACGCAGATAACTCTCAATCTGAAACTCCACCTCTTGGGTGGAATATTTGTAGTCGCCCATCGCCGCATCGCGCAACTGACGGCCAAACTTCTCGTTCATGACGTCATCACTGAGGTAGGTGATGTGACCGATCATGCGGGCAATGCGCAGGCCACGTTTGGGCAGGACGCCATGGGCATAGAAATGGCCCGCATGAAAATCGGGGTCGGTGACGATGGCACGGCGCGCGACCTCGTTGAAAGCAATGTTTTCTGCCGTCAGGTTGGGTGCGCTCGCCACCAACACTGCATGGCGCAGGCGCTCTGGGTACTGCAGTGCCCAGCCCAGGGCCTGCATGCCCCCCAGCGAGCCGCCCATCACCGCGGCCAGGGTGCGTATGCCCAGCGCATCCAGCAACCGGGCCTGCGCGTCGACCCAGTCCTCCACCGTGACCACCGGGAAATCAGCACCATAAACCCGCCCGGTATCGGGGTTGATGTGCATTGGGCCGGTTGAACCGAAGCAGGAACCCAGGTTGTTCACGCCGATGACAAAGAACCGATCAGTGTCGACTGCCTTGCCCGGCCCGATCATGCTGTGCCACCAGCCCTCAGACTTGTCCTGCCCGGCATACACCCCGGCCACATGGTGCGAGGCATTGAGCGCATGGCACACCAGCACCGCATTGGAGCGCGCGGCATTGAGCTGGCCATAAGTCTCAAAACTCAGGTCGTAGCCGCGGATGCTGCGGCCGCTCTGCAAGGGCAGCGCGGCAGCAAAATGCATTGACTGTGGTTTGGCTATCAACATAAAAAACCCGGCGGCGCTAAAAGCGGAGCCGGGTGACCTGGTGGGGTAGCGGTAACCGTCTTTAGCTGAATTTCGAAGCTCCAAGGCTTCGGCGCCCGCAATCCTGGATCAAATCGGCGCTCAGTCAAGTATAAATCGGCCTAAGCCTAAGCCAACAGGGCCGCCAGACCCAAAGCCAGGAAGATCAGCGCCGACACCAGGTGCACCAGGCGAATCGGCACCAGCCGCGTCATGCGCTCCCCCAACCAGACTACCGGGGCATTAGCCAACATCATGCCCAAGGTGGTGCCAGCCACTACCCACAGGTAGGCGTGGTACTGCGCCGCCAGCATGACAGTGGCGATCTGGGTCTTGTCGCCCATCTCGGCCAGAAAAAACGCCAAGACAGTGGTGCCAAATACGCCAAATCGGGGCGCACCGCCGGTGTCGGTCTCTGCGATCTTGTCCGGAATCAGCATCCAAATTGCCATGGCGACAAAGGAGCCGCCCAGCACCCAACGCAAAACCTGCGGCCCCAGCCAGGTGGTAACCCAGGCGCCCAGGGCACCGGCCAGCGCGTGGTTGGCCAGCGTGGCCACCAGAATCCCCAGCACGATCGGCCAGGGCTTGCGAAAACGGACCGCCAGAATCAGCGCCAACAACTGCGTCTTGTCGCCCATTTCAGCCAGCGCGACGATACCGGTTGAGACCAAAAATGCTTCCATCGCCGGCATATTACCCAGGCTGCAAACCTGGGTCACCTGCGATTTGCAGAACATGCTCGGCACCGCCATGGCTTGGGCCACGCCAAAAAAACCGGGTCAATACCCCGATCAAGGCCCCGGCTGATTTCATGGGCTAAAACCCAGGACATGCGCCAAAACTGGTATTTTCATCAAGATTTAATCAAAATAAGTCTTGACAGCACCAAATTGGCGTATAGTTGAGCGGTATTGTCAGCTAAAAATCTGGCAATATATGTTTGCGGTGAATAGTCAGTTTCGCGTCTGCTCTAAGTTTTATTGGTTTGTTGATTGCGGTTTTGCACTCCATCGCGTTTTGAGTTCTTTTGAGGAGTCCTTTCATGGGCAACAAACTTTACGTGGGCAATCTGCCCTATTCTTTCCGTGATGAAGACCTGCAGCAAGCCTTTGCAGCACATGGCACTGTCAGCAGCGCCAAGGTCATGATGGAACGCGACACCGGCCGCTCCAAGGGCTTTGGTTTCGTCGAAATGGGCAGTGATGCCGAAGCACAGGCAGCCATTGGTGGCATGAACGGCCAACAATACGGCGGCCGCGGTCTGGTTGTCAATGAGGCTCGTCCCATGGAGGCACGCCCGCCCCGTAGCGGTGGCTTTGGCGGCGGCGGCGGAACTGGCGGCGGCGGCGGCGGTTACGGCGGCGGCGGCGGCGGCGGGGGAAGCCGCAGCGGCGGCGGAGGCGGCTATGGCGGTAGCGGCAGCAGCGGCGGCGGTGGCGGCAGCCGGAGCGGCGGTGGCGGCTACGGCGGTGGCGGCGGCGGCGGCCGCAGCAGCTACTGAGACACAAACGGTTCAAACGCTGCGACAAGCGCGCGTTCAAACCACCAAGGGCCCTCTGGGCCCTTTTTCATGCGCGCAACTCGCTCTGCCTTTTGCGGCCCACTTGCTTGGCTGTGCTAGTTTTTTGATGTCTCTGGGTACAGTGTCCCGCGCACTCGGCCGCTGAGGATCAGAACCCCAGGCAGCCGATCCATGTCCATCGCATCGGCCGAGAACTCGTTGCGGCCGTGGCTCAGTTGTACTGCCTGGGTAGAGGTGACGCGCTCGGTCTTGATAAAGGCGTGCAAAGACTCCCCGCGAAACTCCAGCCTGGCATGCACCTGCCCATGCTGATCAGCAAACTGCTCGCGCACCACGCGGGCGTCTTGAAAAAGTTGCAGCTCCGTGGCGTCTCCCCGGGTCAAGGCGCGCCCGGCGGTGGCCACTGTGGCACGCCCGGCCTCATCGAAAGACCGGATGAGCACCCGGTCGATCTCCAAGGTGTCAGTGTCGGGAAAATGGCGCGCCTCAGCCCCCTGCACTTCGCTCTTGAGGCGCCCACTGGCATCGTAATTGCGCAGCGCAAACTGTCTCATCACGTAATCCGGTTCATGCCGTGGGGGAGCCGTCGCCCCGAGAAGTGGCAGCACTGGCGTGCCGCGCACCAGCCACCAAGAACCCAGGGCCAGCGCTGCCATGAGCAGTGTGGGCAGGTAGAGCGTCAGGCGCTCCCAGAGCCGGCTCAGTCTGTGCATCATTTGGCGCTCTGGGCCAGCAGCCGTGCGTAGTGGCCAGCCGCCTGCAGCATCAGGTCGCAAAATTCCCGAACAGCGCCAGCGCCACCCGCCGCCTGAGTGACATGATGGGCCCTGGACCGCACCTCAGGATGGGCATTGGCCGGCGCGCAGGCAAAAGCGGCGCGGCTCATCAAAGCCAAGTCGGGCCAGTCGTCTCCCATGGCGGCAGCCTGTTCCCAGCTCAGGCCGAGTGTCTGCAGCATGTTCTCCGCGGCCGGGCGTTTGTTCTCCAGGCCCAGCGCCAAGTGCGAGATGCCCAGCGCCTGCAGGCGCTGTCGTAGCGCTTTGGAATCACGCCCGCTGATCACCGCTGGCGTGATACCGGCACTTTGCAAAAGCTTCAGGCCATAGCCGTCCAGGGCATTGAAGCGCTTGATCGTCTCACCCTCTTCTGTAAAGTGCAGGCCACCGTCGGTCAAAACACCATCGACATCGAAAAAAACCAGGCGCACGCCCTGGGCCTTGAGCAGCAGATCAGGGGGGAAGTTGAGCGCGGGCAGCAGCATCAGATCACTTTGGCTCGCATCAGATCGTTGCTGTTGACTGCGCCACACAGCAGGCCTTTCGCATCGATCACCAGCACGCTGGTGATGCGCCGCAGCTCCATCAATTCAGCCGCTTCGACCGCTAACGCAGCCAGCGCAATGGTGCTGGGGTTGCGGTGCATGACATCAGCCGCGCAAAGTTGACGCAGGTCCTGGCCTTTTTCCACCAAGCGGCGCAAATCGCCATCCGTAAAAATGCCCAATACCCGACCTGCCGGATCGACCACGGCGGTGGCACCCAAACCCTTTTGGCTCATTTCACGCATCAACTCACTGAAACTGGCCTGCGGCCCGACCCGCGGCACATCGTCGCCCGAGCGCATCACCGCGCCGACATGGGTGAGCAGTTTGCGCCCCAAAGCGCCGCCCGGGTGGGACCGGGCAAAGTCTTCGGGCTTGAAGCCCCGGGCATCGAGCAGAGCCACGGCCAACGCATCTCCCAGGGCCAGTTGCGCCGTGGTGCTGGCAGTAGGCGCCAGGTTGAGCGGACAGGCCTCTTTGTCGACCGCAGAATCCAAAAAAACATCAGCATGACGCGCCAGGGTCGAGTCTGGCCGGCCGGTCATGGCCAACAGCGGCGTGCCCAGGCGCTTGAGTACCGGCAAGATGAGATTGAGCTCCTCGGATTCGCCGCTGTTGGAGATAGCAAGCACCAAGTCCCGGGCCGTGATCATGCCAAGGTCGCCGTGACTGGCCTCGGCCGGGTGCACAAACAGGGCCGGCGTGCCAGTCGAGGCCAGGGTGGCAGCAATTTTGCGCCCTATATGGCCGCTCTTGCCCATGCCCATCACGACCACCCGGCCCGACAAGCCGAGTATCAATTCGACCGCCTTGGCAAAACCGGATCCGAGCCGGTTTTTCAGGCCAAGTACCGCTGCTGCTTCGATGTCGAGCGCCCCTTGGGCCAAGCGGATGGCGCGGCTCGCCTCAAACAGCAATGGCGGCGTGGACGGCAGGGTCATCAATCGATTTTACGGTTGCCGCCTGCTACCGACTCCCCCACTGGTCAGCATGCCAGCATGAACCCGTTAGAGCTGACTCTTTTGTACCTGCTGGCCGGCCAGCGCCGCGTACTTACTTGTAAAACGCCTCAACCTTGCCTTTGAGCTTGATCGTCAGCGGGAAGCCTTTACGGTCAACCTTCTTACCGATAGGCACTTTGATCCAGCCTTCGCTAATGCAGTATTCCTCAACATCCACGCGTTCTTGGCCGTTGAAGCGGATGCCGATGTTGTGCTCAAAAATAGCCGCAACATGGAACTTGCTGCGCACGTCTGCCGAGAGCTGGTCAGGCAGCGCCAGGCGATCGCTCGCCTCGGCAGCTGTAGTTGCGGGTTGTGTTGTGTCGTTCATGGTCGTGGCTACTTTATAAAATAAACGGTCAACTATTGACGTGAGCAAAGATTTGCCGGTCCTTGCCCAGGCACATCACGACCACCCAGCCCGACAAGCCGAGGATCAATTCGACCGCCTTGGCAAAACCGGATCCGAGCCGGTTTTTCAGGCCAAGCACAGCCGCTGCCTCGATGTCGAGCGCCCCTTGGGCCAAGCGGATGGCGCGACTCGCCTCAAACAGCAATGGCGGCGTGGGCGGCAGAATCATTAAATGATTTTACGGTTGCCGCCTGTTACCGATACCCGCATTGGTCAGCATGCCAGCATAAACCCGCTGGAGCTGGAATCCGAGCACGGCAAACGCATCATCGGCGTGCGGCTGTTTTAAGATTTAGCCGTTGTGTGGCAACGAGCAACTGCGGGAACGTATTTCGTGCTTTTTGCTGTATATGCTGGTCAATATAGCCGCGCACCCTGCCTGAGGGTGCATCTTGAGCACCAATCGGCTTGGGGACCACAAAAAAGCTGTTTAGCCTGTTTTCAGACATGTTTTAGGCCTATAACCCAATGGATTCAAGTCAGAGCAGCTACCAAATAAATATCGCTTAGTTTCACTTTGACATCATTAAAACTTACATTCATCAAAAACAATACCGTAAATCATTCATTTAACGTATGATTTACGGTAATGATTGAAAAAAATATCGAATCGCTGGTTCGTCAACGCCTGACCACTGTGGTGCCTGCGGTGGTGTTGCTGGGGCCTCGGCAGGTGGGTAAAACCACGGTGGCACGCAAGATTGCCGCCGACTGGCCCAGCGGCGCCGTGTACCTGGACATGGAGCGCCCGGCCGACAGGCGGCGGCTGGACGATGCGGATGCTTACCTGCGTGCGCAAAACCGTAAGCTGGTGGTAATTGATGAAATTCAGCGCGCACCTGGGCTGTTCGAGGTGCTACGCGGCATCATTGACGACCGGCGTGCTGCGGGTGAGCGGTTTGGGCATTTCCTGTTGCTAGGCTCGGCCGCGCTAGACCTGATGCACCAGTCATCAGAATCGCTAGCGGGCCGTGTTGCTTATCTTGAGATGGGACCCGTCAATGTGCTTGAAGCCAGCGCGGCCCAGCTGGGCAGTGAGACGCTTTGGCTGCGTGGCGGCTTTCCTGAAAGCCTGCTGGCACAAAGTGACGTCACCAGTGCGTCTTGGCGGCAAGACTTTATCCGCTCTTATCTGGAGCGGGACCTGCCCATGTTTGCGCCACGCATGCCCGCACAAGCGCTTGGCCGCTTGTGGACCATGCTGGCGCACAGCCAAGGCGGCTTGCTGAATCAGGCGCGGCTCGCAGCCAGCCTAGGGGTGTCTGCGCCAACCGTTATGCGTTACACCGACTTGATGGTTGACCTGCAACTGGTGCGGCGCCTGATGCCGTGGGCTAGTAATGTCAGCAAGCGCCTTGTCAAAGCGCCCAAGGTTTACGTGCGCGACAGCGGCATCCAACATGCGCTGCTTGACCTGACCACCACGGACGATGTGCTGGGCCACCCCACGGCAGGTCCAAGCTATGAAGGGTTTGTGATTGAAAACTTGATGGCCTGCGCTGCGCCACGCTTCAAACCCTACTTTTATCGCACGCAAGATGGCGCAGAAATTGACCTGCTGCTTGAAAGCGGTGGCAAACCCGGCATGGCGATTGAGGTCAAACGCTCATCTGCGCCAACACTGGATCGGGGCTTTGGCACAGCGTGTGACGACTTAAAGATCAGCCAGCGCTTCGTGGTGTACCCGGGCGAAGACACCTATCCCCTGCGGCATGGCGCACAAGCGATTAGCCTGACCGCGATGGCCCGGGTGCTTCAAGACGATTGAACATACGCGGTTTAGGCGGTTTGCGAACGGCTAAACGCAATTGGAAGCGGCTTGCGGGGCGTCAAAATGCCTTTTTAACCTGTTGTCAATCAGGCTTGTAGCCAAATAGATTCGGGCGCAAGCTGCTATCAAGCTCATAGCGCTGTGCGAGTGCCTACTTGTAAAACGCCTCAACCTTACCTTTGAGCTTGATCGTCAGCGGGAAGCCTTTACGGTCAACCTTCTTACCGATAGGCACTTTGATCCAGCCTTCGCTAATGCAGTATTCCTCAACATCCACGCGCTCTTTGCCGTTGAAGCGGATGCCGATGTTGTGCTCAAAAATAGCCGCAACATGGAACTTGCTGCGCACGTCTGTCGAGAGCTGGTCAGGCAGCGCCAGGCGCTCGCTCGCCTCGGCAGCTGTAGTTGCGGTTTGTGTTGTGTCGTTCATGGCTGTGGCTACTTTTTAAAATATAAGGTCAACGGTCGACCTGAGCAAAGATTTGCCGGTCCTTGCAGGTGTCGAGCGCCCCTTGGGCTAAGCGCATGGGGCGGCTCAGCTCAAACAGCAATGGCGGCGTGGACGGCAGGGTCATTAAACGATTTTACGGTTGCCGCCTGCTACCTACACCCGCACTGGTTAGCATGTCAGCATGAACCCGCTGGAGCTGACTCTTTTGTACCTGCTGGCCGCCGTGCTGGGGGTGGCTGCCTGTAGATTTCTCAAGCTGCCGCCGATGCTCGGCTACCTGGTGGTGGGTGTGCTGATCGGGCCCAATGCGTTGGCACTCGCGAAGAATTCCGAAAGCGTGCACCGGCTCGGCGAGTTTGGCGTGGTGTTCCTGATGTTTGTCATTGGGCTGGAGTTCAACCTGCCCAAGTTACGCGCCATGCGCCGACATGTGTTCGGTCTGGGCTTGCTGCAGGTACTGCTGACCGTGCTTTTGGCCAGCGCCGCGCTGCTGGCGCTGGCTTGGGCAGGTGCTGAGTGGGGCGGAGCCGGCTGGCAAACCGCGCTGGCACTTTCTGGCGCACTGGCCATGAGCAGCACAGCGATTGTTGTCAAACTGATGGCCGAACGGCTGGAGCTGGAATCCGAGCACGGCAAACGCATCATGGGCGTGCTGCTGTTCCAAGATTTGGCGGTTGTGCCGCTGCTGGTGCTCATACCGGCACTCGCAGCACCGATTGAACAACTGGCGCCAACCCTGGCCCTGGCGGCGCTCAAGGCAGCCCTGTTAATTACCCTGCTGCTGGTCGGTGGCCAGGGCATCATGCGCTGGTGGCTGACGCTGGTCGCACGGCGCAAAAGCGAAGAGTTGTTTGTGCTCAACCTGCTGCTAGTCACGCTGGGTCTGGCTTGGCTGACTGAGCTGGCGGGTTTGAGCCTGGCGCTGGGCGCCTTCATTGCCGGCATGCTGATCTCTGAAACCGAATTCAAGCACCATGTCGAGACCGATATCCGACCTTTTCACGACGTGCTCCTGGGCTTGTTCTTCATCAGCATCGGCATGATGCTTGACTGGCGGCTGGTGCTGGAGCGCTGGCCGCTGGTACTCCTGTTGGTGACCTTGCCCGTTTTGTTCAAGGCGGCGCTGGTGGCGCTGCTGGCGCGCGGCTTGGGCGCCCAGCCGGGGGTGGCCCTGCGCACCGGGCTTTACCTGGCGCAGGCCGGGGAGTTCGGCTTTGTGTTGCTTGCGCTGGCGCAGACCCATTCGCTAGTCCCTGCGGACCTGCTCAACCCAATCCTGGCCAGCATGGTGCTGTCTATGGTGGCAACGCCCTTCATCATTCTCCACAGCAATGCACTGGTGCTGCGATTGGCCCGCAGCGACTGGCTGCAACAGTCGCTGCAGTTGACCCAGATTGCCAGGCAATCGATCAACGCCAGCCAGCATGTCATCATCTGCGGCTACGGTCGCTCTGGGCAGAGCCTTGCAAGGGTGCTGCAGCGAGAAGGCATACCTCACTTGGCGCTCGACCTAGACCCTGACCGGGTGCGCCAAGCCGCCTCGGCTGGCGACTCCGTGGTGTTTGGCGATGCCGCCCGCCTGCAGGTGCTGGTGGCTGCCGGGCTGGCGCGGGCCGCTGCCGTTGTCGTTACCTACGTGGATGTGGGCGGGGCGCTGCGGGTACTGGCTCATGCCCGGGAACATGCCCCTCAGGTACCGGTCATTGTGCGCACGCGGGACGACCATGACCTCGACACGCTGCAGCAGGCTGGCGCTACCGAGGTGGTGCCCGAGTCGATCGAGGGTTCGTTGATGCTGGTCACCCATGCGATGGCCCTGCTCGGGGTACCGATGCGCCGCGTGATACGGGTGGTGCAGGAACAGCGCGACGCCCGCTACAAGCTCTTGCGTGGCTATTTTCACGGCGAAGACGACAGCAGCATCGACGAGTTGGAACAGGAGCGCCTGTGCTCCCTGACATTGCCGCTGGGCGCCTTCGCCATTGGCCAGCGCCTAGGTCAGCTCGGCTTGGCCACTCTTGGCGCCCAGGTGCTCAGCCTGCGCCGCCGAGGTGGCGAGGCGGTTGACCCAGAACTTGGCCTGGCACTGCAAGACGGCGACACCCTGGTGCTCAGCGGCAAACCAGAGCCACTGGCCTTAGCAACCCAGCGCCTGCTCAGCGGCTGACCCCAAACCTGCTGCCAGATCAAGGAGCGCAGGCACAATCGCGGGCCCTGCAGCCACTGATTGCAATATGCCCAACTTCAGCGTCAGCCAATACCTTCGTGACCACATCCGTACCGTGCCCGATTGGCCGGCGCCCGGCGTGCAGTTTCGCGACATCACCCCATTGCTGCAGGAGGCCAAGGTGTTCCGGGTGCTGATCGACGCGTTTGTGCACCGCTACATGGACCCGTCGATGCGACCCGACGTGGTGGCCGGGCTGGACGCGCGCGGCTTCATTCTGGGCGCGGTGGTGGCTTATGAGCTCAACGTCGGCTTTGTGCCGATCCGCAAAAAAGGCAAGCTGCCCTTCACCACGGTGGAAGAAACCTACGAGCTGGAATACGGCAGCGCCACGGTGGAACTGCACACCGACGCCGTCAAACCCGGCCACCGCGTGCTGCTGATCGACGACCTGATCGCCACCGGCGGCACCATGATGGCCGGCAAAAAACTGCTGGAAAAACTCGGTGCCACGGTGATGGAGGGCGCCGCCATCGTTGACCTGCCCGAACTTGGCGGCTCAGACAAGCTGCGCGCCAGCGGCCTGCCATTGTTCACGCTGGTGGATTATTCCGGGCATTAAATCAGGCTCTAGGCCTTGTGGATATTGAATCTTTAGCTATTTATTAAATAGCAAAACACATTTGCAATGCTGCACAAAAGACAATTGCTGATCGCCGGCTACGGTAGCGCGCTGCTTGGCGCAACGGCTGG
>CAMATS010000041.1 GCA_945861195.1 Rhodoferax sp. OV413 | reverse complement strand
TCAAAGGGATTGGCCAGGGCACAGACCACGCCGGTCTGCGCGCGCACCGCTTCGATCAAACCGGGCAGGCCCGCCGCCCAGCCGGCCAGCAGCACGCGGTCGACCTGGTTGTGCGCCGTGCTGTTCAAGAAGAACTGCAGCGCACGCCCGAGCTCGCCGGCCGCCTTGTCACAAAAATAAGCCAGCACGGTGTCCGGGTAGTCCTCAGGCAGGGCCTTGGCCCGGGCCCGGCGCTCAGCGGTTTGGGCTGACCAGCCGTACTGGGTCATGATGCCCTGGATCAACCCGTCGGCGCCAAAATCCTGGTCCCGCTCGTAATGCAGTGTCTCGCCTTGAAACACTTGCAGGCTGGTGCTGCGGCTGTTGATCTCGAACAATGCCACCAGCAACTGCTCGCGCACCGGGGCCGGGCTTGGCGCATGGTCGAGCAGGCGTGCAGCGGCACGGCGTGCAGCATGGGGCTGGATGTCGAGCACCGCCAATGTCAACCCGGCGGCCTCAGCCAGACCCTGCAAGTCTTGCACCCGCTCCTGGCGCGCCGCGGCCATCATCACCGCCTGCTGCTGGCCCGCTGTGGACTCGGGCTCCAACTGGCAAAAGTCGAGGCTGGCCTCGTCGAGCGGAAAGGGGATGTATTGGTTGGCCTCGGCTTGAACTTCGAGCTCGAGCTCAGCCTCGCTCAAGCCCCCGGGCAACTTGATCTGCCGGGTGATCACCGCCGACGCAGGCAGGGCCATGGCGACCTGCCGCAACTTGCTGCGGCTGCGCAGCAGCAGACGGCGCAGGGCCTGCGCCACCGGGTCGAACTGCTCAACCTGGCCAGCATGCACCCAACCCGGCTCTAGCGGCTCTGTGGCACAACAACGCAGTTGCAGGCGGCCGCTGGCTAGGCGCCCGAGCTCGACCAGCCTGGCCTGGGATGTGCCGATGTCCAGACCCAGCAAAGGCCGGGCTGCACGAGCGAATACCGATCCAAAAGACCACACGACTACCCCCTTAGACTCGCCGCTTGGGCGCGTATCTCAATCGCATGCTCATCGGCACGTTCGGTAACATGCTAGCAGCAAGGCCGACCAGTTACAGCCAATCGGCCACAATTTTTTTGTGGGCTGGGTGCGGCGGCGCTACTGCCTGCGAGCCTCTTGCCCAGGCCTTTTTATAATGCGCAGACCGCCTCGAAAAGTAATTCATGCCCCCTAAAAAGCCGACTGCAGACGCGCCAGAAAAACCCGCATCAGGCGCCTGGCTGGGGCGCTGGCTGCTGCGTGTTGCCCTGTGGAGCCTGGGTCTTGCCACCGCCGGCGTACTGTCGGTGTTGGTGCTGCTGGCAGTGGCCTTGTCGGTGGCCTATCCAAACCTGCCAGATATCTCTGAGTTGTCCGACTACCGGCCCAAGCTGCCGCTGCGGGTGTTCTCGCTGGAAGGCTCTTTGATTGGCGAATTTGGTGAGGAGCGGCGCCAGCTCACGCCCATTGCGCAAATCCCCAAAATCATGACCGATGCGGTGCTGGCCATCGAAGATGCGCGTTTTTATGAGCACGGCGGCATCGATTACAAAGGCGTTCTGCGGGCTGCCATTGCCAACCTGGGGCGGGTCAAAAGCCAGGGCGCCTCGACCATCACCATGCAGGTCGCACGCAATGTTTACCTGTCTTCCGAGAAAACCTACACGCGCAAAATTTACGAAATTTTGCTGACCTTCAAGCTCGAGCATCTGCTGAGCAAGGACCAAATCCTTGAGATCTACATGAACCAGATTTTTCTGGGTAACCGCGCCTACGGGTTTGCCTCGGCCGCAGAGGCCTACTTTGGCAAAGACCTCAAGAGCCTGAGCATTGCCGAGGCCGCCATGCTGGCAGGCCTGCCCAAGGCGCCCTCATCCTACAACCCGATTGCCAACCCCAAACGGGCCCGCTCGCGTCAGTTGTACATCATTGAGCGCATGCTGGAAAACGGTTTCATCAATGCGGAGCAGGCGGCCGCGGCCAAACAAGAGCAGCTCAAAGTCAAGACCAACTCCGACAACAGCCGGGTACACGCCGAGTTTGTCGCCGAGTCGGTGCGCCAACTCATGTTTGCCCAATACGGCGAGGACACCTACACCCGGGGTCTGAATGTTTACACCACACTGCGCGCCGACCAGCAGGATGTGGCTTACAAAGCGCTGCGCCGCGGCATCATGGATTTTGAACGCCGCCAGGTCTACCGGGGGCCGGAAAAATTTGCCACCCTGCCGGCTGGCGGACAGGAGCTCGAGGAGGCCATTGATGAAGCCCTGGAGGAGCACCCCAACAATGGCGACCTGCTGTCTGCGGTGGTGCTCGAAGCCGACGCACGCCGAGTGCTCGCAACGCGCCAGAACGGCGAGACGATAGAGATCACCGGTGAGGGCCTCAAGCCGGTTCAGTCCGGCCTGGCTGACAAGGCGCCGGCCAACATCCGCATCCGCCGTGGCGCGGTGATTCGGGTCGTCAAAACAAACAAAGACACCTGGGAGATCACCCAACTCCCCGAGGTCGAAGGGGCTTTCGTGGCTCTAGACCCGCGCGACGGCTCGATCCGGGCTCTGGTGGGGGGCTTCGATTTTGAAAAAAACAAGTTCAACCATGTGACCCAGGCCTGGCGGCAACCAGGCTCGAGTTTCAAGCCGTTTATTTACTCGGCAGCGCTCGAGAAAGGCTTTACCCCGGCCACCGTGATCAATGATGCCCCGCTGTTTTTTGATGCTGGCGTGACCGGCAGCCAGCCCTGGGAACCGAAAAATTATGACGGCAAGTTCGAAGGGCCGATGAACCTGCGCCGCGGCCTGGCCAGATCAAAAAACATGGTCTCCATCCGCATCCTGCAGGCGGTGGGGCCGGCCTATGCCCAATCCTGGGTCACGCGCTTTGGCTTTGACGAAGACAAGCATCCGGCCTACCTGACCATGGCACTGGGTGCGGGCTCAGTCACGCCATTGCAAATGGCCACCGGCTACGCCGTGTTTGCCAACGGCGGTTTTCGGGTCAACCCCTGGCTGATCAGCCGTGTGACCGACCAGCAGGGCCGGGTGTTGGTACAGACCAAGCCGCTGGCACAGGACGAAAGCCTGCGTGCCATTGATCCCCGCAACGCCTTCATCATGGGCAGCTTGCTGCAAGAGGTGACCCGAACCGGCACTGCAGCCTCAGCCCAGGCCACCCTCAAACGCCCTGACCTGTTTGGCAAAACCGGCACCACCAATGACTCGATGGACACCTGGTTTGCCGGCTACCAGCCGACGCTGGCGGCGGTGGTCTGGATTGGCTATGACACGCCACGCAAGCTCGGCGACCGTGAAACCGGCGGCGGCCTGAGCCTGCCGGTGTGGATTCGCTTCATGGAGTCAGCCCTCAAAAACCAGCCTATCAGCGAGCCCCTGCCGCCTGAGGGCGTGGTTTACGCGGGTGGTGAGTGGTATTACGACGAGTTCGCCCGGGGCGCGGGCATCACCAGCCTGGGCCTGGAAGACAAGGCCGCAGGGCTCACCGACCCCGCTCAAGCGCCACTGCCCGCACCCGAAGACAAGAAAAAAATCCTCGACCTGTTTCGCAACTGATCCGCAGCGCTTGCGGTTCGGGGTGATTCAGGGCGCAAACAGCAGGGGGGAGCCCGACTGTTGGCTGGCGAAGCGGGAGAGGCACTCAAAAAATTCGCCTTGGCCCTTGGTGTCTAGCCACTGCTGGCGATCAAACCGGTAGTGGTAACCGCCCGAGCGGGCGGCCAGCCAGATTTCGTGCAAGGGCTTTTGCAAGTTGATGACGATTTGGCTGTGGTTGCCAAACACCAGCGTCACCATGCTCCCAACCCGTTGGTTGTCAATGTCTACTGCGCTGTCATCATTGATGCGGTCGCAACTGGCCTCAACAGCTTTGAGCAGGATTTCCGCCTGATCCATGAATTCTGGGTCGGTCATTACAATTTCACCATGTTGCAAACTAGCGGAATTTTAGTCACCTCCCTTGCCCTGCTTGCGAGCACGGGGTTCCTGGGCGGCTGCGGACAGGCCGGCTCACTTTACCTGCCCAGCGAACCAGCAGCAGCCAAGCGCGCCACGCTGCCGCAAACCCTTGGGCAGCCAGCTAGTCGGCCGGCCAGTGCGCCTCTGCCATGATCATGAAGAAACTCCCCGGCGAGCCCTATCTAGCCTATCAAAATGGCGAGCTGTGCCTCGAGTCCGCGCGCCTGAGCGAGTTGGCGCGAACCCACGGCACGCCACTGTTTGTCTACTCCCAAGCCGCCATGCTGGGCGCACTGGCCGCCTACCAGCGCGGCTTTGCCGGGCGCCAGGTGCAGATCTGCTACGCCATGAAGGCCAACCCGGCGCTGGGGGTGATTGCCTTGTTCGCTCAGGCCGGTTGCGGCTTTGATGTGGTCTCTGGCGGTGACCTGGACCGGGTGTTGGCAGCCGGGGGCGAGGCTAAAAAAGTTATTTTTTCAGGGGTTGGCAAAACCCGAAGCGAAATGCGCCAGGGGCTGCAAGCGGGCATTGGTTGCTTCAATGTTGAAAGCGAAGCCGAACTTGATGTCCTGAGCGAGGTGGCCTGCAGCCTGGGCCTGCGCGCGCCAGTGAGCATCAGGGTCAATCCCAACGTCGACCCACAGACCCACCCCTATATCTCCACCGGCCTCAAAGACAACAAGTTCGGCATTGCCCACGAGCGGGTGCTGCCCACCTATGTGCATGCCGCTGCCCTGCCCGGCATACGGGTGGTGGGCATCGACTGCCATATTGGCTCGCAAATCACCCAGGCCGAACCCTATCTTGAGGCCATGGACCGCATGCTCGACCTGGTCGACGCGGTGGAGGCGGCCGGCATCTCGATTGAGCACCTCGATTTTGGTGGTGGCCTGGGTATTGACTACAACGGCGACACGCCGCCCGATGCCGGCCAGCTGTGGGCTGCGTTGCTGGCCAAACTCGATGCGCGCGGCTTTGGCCAGCGCCAGCTGATGATTGAACCCGGGCGCTCGCTGGTCGGCAACGCCGGCGTCTGCGTGACCGAGGTGCTTTACCTCAAGCCCGGCGAGCAGAAAAACTTCTGCATCGTCGACGCCGCCATGAACGACCTGCCGCGCCCGGCCATGTACCAGGCCTACCACCAGATCGTGCCGCTGCAGCCACGTGCTGATGCCACCCAGGTCTGGGAAGTGGTGGGGCCGATTTGTGAAAGCGGCGACTGGCTAGGCCACGATCGCGCCCTGGCACCGCGCCAGGGCGACCTGCTGGCGGTACTGTCAGCCGGCGCCTATTGCATGAGCATGGCCAGCAACTACAACTCGCGTGGCCGCGCGCCGGAGGTGCTGGTCGACGGTGCGCAAAGCCACCTGATCCGCCGTCGCGAAACCATTGCTGAGCAAATGCAGCAGGAGCAACTGCCGGGGCATTGATTGAGCCAGCAGCCAGTGCCCCGGCACTGCCGCAGACCACTACCATGAAGCCATGACCCAAGACCTTTTCCGCCAGGACAGCTACCTCAGCGAGTGCAGCGCCCGCGTCACCGCCATCACTCCCCAGGGCATCCTGCTCGAGCGCACAGTCTTCTACCCGCTAGGCGGTGGCCAAGCTGGGGACGCCGGGGTATTGCAACTCGCCAATGGCCAGCAGATAGCCATCGTCGACACCCGCAAAGGCAAGGCCGAAGACGGCAGCTTTAACGGGCAAATTTGCCATGTGCCAGCCCCCGACCTACTTGAGGCCTTGCTGAACCAGTCCGCCTCTGCGACCCTGCAACTGGCTGTGGGCGAGCCGGTGATCGCCCGCCTCGACTGGGCGCGGCGGCACCGGCTGATGCGTTTTCACACCAGCACCCATCTGCTGTGCCATCTGGTGCCGCAACTGGTGAACGGCTGCTCAATCACGCCCGACTACGCCCGGATGGACTTCAGCATGACCGATCCGCTGGACAAAGATGTCCTCACCGAAGGCCTGGCGCGGCTGGTCGCGGCCGGCCTGCCACTTGTGGTGGGCGAGATCAGCGACGCCGAGCTCGACGCCAACCCGACGCTGGTCAAAAGCATGTCGGTGCAGCCGCCGCGCGGCAGTGGCAGCGTGCGCACCATCCGAATTGGCAACACCGGCACCCTGATCGACCTGCAGCCCTGCGGCGGCACCCATGTGGCCAACACCGCCGAAATCGGCGCGGTGGTGGTCACCAAGATTGAGAAGAAGTCTGCCAGCACGCGGCGCGTGGTGCTCGGTTTTGCGGCGTGAGCACCGGGCCGGTGCCTGGGCCGGTGCCTAGCATGACCGGCCGCATTCAACGACAATGTGGTTTTACGCAATTACTCAAATCATCATGACAGACGCAGTACCTGAACCCACACAACGCCTGAATGTTGACTTGCCCAAGTCGCAGTATTTCGCATTGAAGTCGTATGCCTTGCACCACGAGACAACGGTGTCGCAACTTGTGCGTGATTCGTTGCGCGGCATTGTGGAGTACGACACGTGGTTCAAAGCCAAGGTGCAAGCGGCTCAGACTGACCCACGCCCGGCCATAGACACCCACGAATGGGACCTCATTCGTGCTCAAAAGCTGGCACAACGTCAGGCGCTGGCGAACAAAGCATGAGGGTGCTGCGCAAGCCGCAGTATTGGGAGAGCCTTCAAGCCATCGAAAATCACGTCGCCCGTGACAACCCCAGCGCAGCCATCGATTTATGGCTCAGCATTGACGACCAGGTCTGCCAGCTTTCTGACCCAAATTTTCCGCGTCGACCTGGCCGCGTCTCAGGCACGCTTGAGCTGGTGGCGCATCCAAACTATGTCGTGATTTTGGAGCAAACGCTCGATACCGTCACGGTGCTTGATGTGCTGCATACAGCGATGAAATATCCATGAAGCATGACCCAATGAGCAAAGTAAAGTGGCCTCAAGTTGAGCGCCGCAGAGGTGGAACTTTGACCGGGCCTGGCTACTCCTACACACCATGATGTCTGTTCGCCCGCTCACACGCCTGCTTGCGCTCTTGCTTGCTATATTTACTATAGCGGCAACCCTAATCAGCACAAGGGCTGGTGCCCAAAACCATACCAGTTCAGTAGTGACCACACCACAAGTGCGCGCCGAGCTGCTGGCGCACGCACCCGACGGCGTGGGGCCAGGCAAGAAGGTCTGGCTTGGGCTGCAACTGACGCACCAGCCCCAGTGGCACACCTACTGGAAGAACGCAGGCGACTCAGGTCTGCCCACCGCGCTGCAGTGGACGCTGCCCGCGGGTCTGACGGCTGGCGACATCGCCTGGCCACTGCCGCACAAGATTCCGATCGGCAACCTGGCCAACTATGGCTATGAGGACACGGTGCTGCTGCCGGTGCCGCTGACACTGGGCCCCGACTTCAAACCGCCAGCGCTGGCCAGCGAGATCGAGATCCGGCTGCAAGCCAGCTGGCTGGTCTGCCGACGCGAGTGCATCCCCGAGGAAGGCAGTTTTGCCCTCAAGCTGCCGCTGCGTGGCTCAACCGCTCTGCATTCGGCTGCCTTCACCGCAGCCATGGCCGCCGCACCACGCCCCTTGATGGGCCCGACCGGCGGCATCCTGCCCGAGCCTGGCGCCCGCCTGGACGGCCAGAGCCTGGTCTTGACGGTCGCCAGTCTTCCGGCGGCACTGCGCGGTAAGCCCCTGGAGTTGTTCATTGAAACACCGGAGATCATCGAAACTGCAGCCACGCCCGCTCAAAGCTGGGCGGGTGCAGTCTGGACCGCCCGCGTACCGCTGTCAGCGCAGCGCAGCAGCAGCCCGGACCGGCTGCCCTGGCTGCTTGTTGCCACGCAGGATGGCAGCCGCGTGGGCTACCAGCTCACGACCTCGGTAGCCGGGTCCTGGCCCGTAGCCGCACCCAACGCTGCCGCCGCTGCGGCATCCAGCGCCAGCCTGTCGCCCGCGCTGGATGCCGCGCTGCAAGCCAATGCCGCCCGGGTGGCGGCCACCCCGCAGACCTCACTGAGCCTGTGGGCCGCTTTGGCCGGTGCCCTGCTCGGCGGCCTGTTGCTCAACCTGATGCCCTGTGTGTTCCCGGTGCTGGCCATCAAGCTGCTGGGCTTTGCCAGCCAGGGGCAGAACCGGCGCGCCCAACGCAACAGCGGCCTGGCCTACAGCGCTGGCGTGCTGACCTCTTTTGTCGCCCTGGGCGCTCTGATGCTGGCGCTGCGAGGCGCCGGCGAGCAATTGGGCTGGGGGTTTCAGCTGCAATCGCCCGCGGTGGTGGCGGCGCTGGCGCTGCTCTTCGCCCTGCTGGGCTTGAACCTGGCCGGCCTGTTTGAGTTTGGCCAGTTTCTGCCCAGCCGAATAAGCACACTGGAGGCGCGCCACCCAGCGCTCAATTCGGCGCTCTCGGGCCTGCTGGCAGTGGCCGTGGCCTCGCCCTGCACGGCCCCTTTCATGGGCGCCTCGCTGGGCTTGGCGCTGGGCTTGCCAAGCTGGCAGGCCCTGCTGGTGTTTGCCGCCATGGGCACGGGCATGGCGCTGCCGTTTTTGGCGGCCAGCCTGTCGCCAGGGCTGGCGCGCAAAATGCCCCGGCCCGGCCCCTGGATGAACACGCTGCGCCAAGCCCTGGCATTCCCGATGTTTGCCACCGTGGTCTGGCTGGTTTGGGTGCTGGGACAGCAAAGCGGTATTGACGGCGCTGCTGCCCTGCTCGCCCTGCTGCTGGTCGTGAGCCTGCTGCTGTGGGCCCTGGGCCGCAGCGGTGCCGGCCGCGTGAGTCTGGTCTGGCTTGCCACGGCGCTGTTGTGCGCCATGCTCTGGGCCCTGGGGCCGCTGATGCTCAAGAGCCTGCCACCTGCGAGCGTTTTGGCAGAGCGCGCAGGCGCAGAGCAGACCGAGCCTGGGCAGTGGCAGGCCTGGACGCCGCAGCTCGCCCAACAGACCCTGGCCCAGGGCCGGCCAGTTTTTATCGACTTCACTGCAGCCTGGTGTGTTACCTGCCAGTACAACAAACAAACCACTTTGGCAAATGCCCAAGTGCTGGCCGATCTGCAAGCCCGCCAAGTGCTGCTGCTGCGCGCCGACTGGACCCGGCGTGACCCGGCAATTACCCAGGCGCTGGCCGAACTTGGGCGCAGCGGGGTGCCGGTGTATGCGCTGTACGCGCCCGGCAAACCGCCACAACTGCTGCCCGAGGTGCTCAGCGCCGCTGCGTTAAAGGCGGCACTGGCAGCGCTTTGAACGGTGTCTGTGGTTGACGGTCAAGGGGCGGCCAGGCCCGCATGAACCAACATCCATTCTGCGCTGTCGTTCCACACGTCCATCTGCGTGATCAAGCCGTTTGTCACCACATAGCGATCAACATAACGGTTGCCTTCAAAGGGCCTGCCATCGGGCCACTCGCCATACAAGCTGCCAATGCTGTACACCACGGTTTCTCCGCGCTGTAGCTCTTCAGGGCTGGCAAGCACCACATCGGTGCGCTCGATGCGTTTTTTCACCCATTTGTAGCGTCCTGCGTTGAATTTGGTGCATTCGGCGGGCTCCCGCATCGCCCGCTTGCCGGTAAAAACAATGCGCATGCCAGGCGCCGTGTAGCGGCTGGCAGACACCGGGTCAGGCAGCATGATGAGCCGCAAGAACTCATTGACCACCTCTGCCGCCGGGCTTGAAGCAGCCGGCATGGCTGGTAGTGCTGATGTGGCCGAGGCCAGAGGGGCAGGGTTCAAAGGCGTTCTCCGCAGACTGTCGGGCGACAAATAAGCTGCGAATTATGTGATGACTTCCACATTGGCCAGCTTGGCCACACTGCGCCAGGTCTCAATTTGTGCGTTGATGATCTGCACAAAATCGCCCCCCAGCACCGGCGTCTTACGCGGCAGGGTTTGCAGCTCTTCGAGCCTGGCCAGCACATCGGGCTTGGCAAGAATCTCGGGTATCAAGGTGCTCAGGCGCTGCACGATGGGAGCCGGCAGGCCCTTGGGCGCAGACAGGCCCAGCCACTGCGAGCCGGTCAGCTTGGGAAAGCCAAGCTCGGCGAAAGTGGGAATATTGGGCAGGGCTGGCAGCCGGCTGGGTGTTGACACGGCCAGTGCGCGCAGCGAGCCGGCCTTGAGTTGGGCCACATTGGTGGTAACTGGGTCAAGCAGGCTGTCAATCTGCCCACCCAAGAGGTCGTTCATGGCGGGCGCACTGCCCTGGTAGGGAATGTGGTCGTGCTGCGGCGCGCGCCCCTCGATCTTGAGCAACTCGCCAAACAGATGGTTGGCCGACCCAATGCCAGAAGAGCCATAGCGCACCGGCTTGGTTTTTGCAGCAGTGATGTACTGCTCAAGGGTCTGGAAAGGCGATTGGCCCCGCACCAACAGGGTCATTGGTGCTTCGACCAGCATGCCCATGTGAACGAAATCATTGACCGGATCAAACGGCATGCTGCGCCGCGTGGCGGTGGCATACACATGCACCGAGGCATGGCTCACCAACAGGGTGTAGCCATCAGCGACCTGCTTCGACACATACTCTGTGCCCACCAGGCCACCGGCTCCGGCCCGGTTTTCAACCACCACGGTTTGCCCAAGCGCCTGCGACAAGTGCGGCGCAATCATGCGCGACACCGTATCCACCAAGCCGCCGGGCGGGAACTGCGCCACCAGCCTGACCGGGCCACGTGTTGGCCAGGACGCGCTTTGGGCGCTCACCAAGGAAGGGGTGGCGACCAGGGATGCAGCGGCGCCAAGCAATAGATCACGACGTTTCATGAAGACTCCTGAATAAAGGCCACCACGATGGAGCAGCCAAGGGTTTAAAAAAAGCCCCGATAAGTTGCGGGAGCAGAGGCACTAGCAAACTGTGTGCCGCCGAGCCCGTTCGTGGTTTCCGAGTTTCAAGCGCTGGGGCTGCGGGGCGCACTGGGGCGAGCGACTGCTTCCGGAAAACCGCCACCTCATTGATGAAACCCGCGGGGTCCCTCTTGGCGGCACTCAGGACGGCGGTGTCGGACAGCGGGTCGACCAGCAGCGGCGCCAGATGTCTTGCATGCAAGATTCACCCGCCCGATGGGTGCGCCGCTAAAATTTAACCCCATGCCCTACCGACTCCG
>CAMATS010000040.1 GCA_945861195.1 Rhodoferax sp. OV413 | reverse complement strand
CCCATGCCAAGACTGCCCAAGGCCTGGCAGTGCCGATTGACGTGCACCTGATGGTGCAGCCAGTCGACGCATTGGCCGCCGCCTTTGCTGAGGCTGGCGCAGACCTGATCAGCTTTCACCCCGACGCCAGCGGCCATGTGCATCGCAGTGTTCAAGCCATCAAGGCGCGGGGCTGCCAGGCGGGTCTGGTGTTTAACCCGGCGCAGTCGCTCGAGGTGCTCGACTGGGTGATCGAGGACATTGATCTGGTGCTGATCATGAGCGTCAACCCCGGTTTTGGCGGACAGAGCTTCATTGACTCGGCCCTGCGCAAGATCGAAGACGCACGCCGGCGCATCACGGCCAGCGGCAAAGACATTCGCCTGGAGGTCGATGGCGGCATCAAGGTTGACAACATCCGCCGGGTCGCAGACGCCGGCGCCGACACCTTTGTGGCGGGCAGCGCGATTTTTGGAGCGTCAGATTACAAAGGCGTCATTGACGCCATGCGACAAGCGCTTGTCGCATGATCAGGGCACAGCCGGCTTGGGCAACTCCAGGGTCACGGTAGCCGGGCCATCCAGCCGTGGCGCCAAGGTGGCGCCTGACCTTGAAACCGTCTGCAGCAACAGTGCCTCGCCCACTTCGCCGCCAACTTTGATCGGCCGCGCTGGTTTCCCGTCTATGGCGATCAAGGCCAAACCTTGGTCTTGCTTTGAGGCCACCACCCCGCTGAGCTTGAAGCGCCCGGCATTGGCATCTGGCAACACTGCAGCCGATGCCGCAACAGGGCTCTTGCCACCCCCTAAAACCCGTGCGATCGCGATGGCGTCCGGTGCCGGCAAGCTTGGCACTGGCAACGAGACCCGGCCCTGTACGGACGCCAACGCGCTGAGTTGGAGCAGCCAGTAAACCGCGCTGCCCGCAGCCAACGCGGCGGTCAAAAAGGTCACCAATGGGACCCGCCAGCGGTTCAATTTGGGCTGCAACATCGGGAGATTATCATTCACGTGAAAACCTCCCATGCCAAGAAAAACATAAAGGCTTGCCGTGACGACTATAAAAAAAACCGCTGCGCTAAAAAGTAAAAAAGCGCTAGCGCGCGCGCCAGGACCGGTGACTTTGCATATGGTGGCGGTTGCTGCTGGGGTTTCGCCGAGCACTGTCTCGCGCATACTCAACGGCACGGCAGTGGTCAGCGAACTCAAGAAAAAGGCGGTGGAAGACGCCGTTGCAAAACTCGGCTTTGTTGCGAACCCAGTCGCCCGGGGCTTGGCCGGGGGCCGCACTTTGAGCATTGGCGTGGTCACGCAGGCCATTGACAGCCCGTTTTATGGCGTCGCCCTCAGCGGTATCGAAGACGCTTTAAACCCCGCGGGCTACAGCCCTTTGTTTGTCAGCGGGCACTGGAACGCGGCGTCAGAGGCCCGCTGTCTCACGGTGCTACGGTCGCGTCGCGTCGACGGCATTATTGTCCTTACCGGGCGCCTAAGTAACCAAGCGCTAAGAGCCTGTGCCAAGTCGCTACCGGTGGTGGTGACAGGCCGCACGCTCAAAGCTCCTGGCTTATACGCCCTGAACTTTGATAATTTTGAGGGCGGCTTGATCGCAACAAAACACCTCATCGAACTGGGCCATCGGCGCATTGCTTTCATCACCGGCGACCCGGCTCACCCCGACGCCAGCGAACGCTTGCGCGGTTACCGCACGGCGCTGGACGCGGCCAGCATCCCGTTTGATGCCGCGCTGGTGGTGCCTGGCGAGTACCATGAGATCAGTGGCTTGAAGGCGGTAGATCAACTGATGGCCTCGCAGCAAAAATTCACCGCTATTTTTGCTGCCAACGATCAGATGGCCTTTGGCGCGACGCTGGGCCTGCAACGGCATTCCTTGCGGGTGCCAGAAGATATTTCGGTGGTGGGTTTCGACGACTTGCCCACTGCGCCCTATGCCATCCCCCCCTTGAGCACGATCCGCCATCCGGCCTACGAACTTGGCCGGCTGGCAGCGTTGGCCATGCTGCAATTGATCGCTGGCGACACGCCCAGCGCCGATGTGCCAGCACCGTTTCTTATCGCGCGCCAGTCCAGCCGCCGCTTTGCCCAGCAAGCGGCCTAGAGCTGTTAGGGATTTCCCTTGGTTGACACGCCCGAGTGGCACTTTATAATTGTCTGAAAGCGCTTTCATATCTGGGCGCTTGCATCTTTGGAGAAAGGCATGCCCTTCAATAAGATCAGTTTTATGAACGTCCGTCGAAGCCTGGCCTGCTTGCTGCCCGCCCTCTTCGCTATCTCGCTGGCCCAAGCGCAGCAGACTCTCACTGTTGCCGCCTACCCAGCCGTGGACGAGATTGCCAAGGCGGCCATCGCTCAGTGGAAGAAAAAGCATCCCAGTGTCGAGGTCAAAGTAGTGAGTCGGGCCTTTGCAGACCATCACACCGCCATGACCACGGCCTTGTCCACAAGCTCCAACCTGCCCGACGTGATGGTGGTCGAGTTTGGTTATGTCGCGCGATTTGCTGAAGGCGGCGGCCTGGAGGACCTGTCTGCCACGCCTTATTCGATCAAATCGCAGCAAAGCCGCTTTGTGCCGTTCGCGTTTCGGCAGGCCACGGCGATCTCGGGCGCGGTGGTTGCCGTTCCAGCAGATATCGGACCTGGCACGCTTCTTTATCGCGCCGACATCTTGAAAAAGGCTGGTTTGATTGAAGCTGATCTGACGCAGTCATGGGACGCCTATGTCGCAGCGGGCACAAAAATCAAGACAGCCACAGGCGCCTACCTCGTGGCCCACGCCCGAGATGTGAAAGACATCATCATCCGGTCCAACATCAGCCCTGGCGAAGGACTCTATATTGATGCCAAAGGCCGCGTGCTGGTTGACTCGCCTCGTTTTGTAAGAGCCTTTGAGCTCGCAAAAAAAGTGCGCGATGCCAAGCTTGACAACAAAATTAGCGCGTGGTCAAACGAGTGGTCTGAAGGCTTCAAGCGGGGTACTATTGCCACGCAAATGTCCGGGGCTTGGCTGGCCGGACACCTGAACAACTGGCTCGCCCCGGACACCAAAGGCTTGTGGCGCGCCTCACAATTACCTGAGCAAGCCTGGGGCTCCTGGGGCGGCAGCTTCTACACTATCCCCAAAGGCGCCAAGAACAAAGCCCTTGCCTGGGACTTCATCCAAATGATGACGCTTGATCCCCAAATGCAGTTGAATGCGTTTAAGGCTCAGGACGCGTTCCCAGCTTTGGTTGATGTTCATAACGATGCCTTCTTTGATCAACCAATCGAATTCCTGGGTGGCCAGAAGGCCAGGCTGCTGTGGCGCGATGCGTCGCGCAAGATCAGCACAGTGGATGTGCACAAGCTTGACCCTATCGCTGAAGAGATCGTCAACACCGAAATGGACAAAGTGTTAGACCAAGGCAAGGACGTGCGTACCGCACTCGCCGATGCCAAGGCCCTGCTGGAGCGTCGGGTTAGGCGCTAACGATCGACCAGCTTTGTGGCAACGCGCCCGCAATCAGGCAACCGATCCCGACGCATCCACATCCCACGTCTACACAGATGAAATCGCCTAGCCCCTACAGGCTGTCGCCCAAGGCTGTGCCCTACGTACTGCTAAGCCCGTTTGTGATTCTGTTTCTGGTGTTTGGCGTTTTCCCGCTGGCATTCTCATTTTTTTTGGCCTTCCAGACTTGGGAGCCCACCGCCGGCCTGGCATCAATGAAATTCGTCGGGCTGGACAACTTTGCATTTGCCATCACCGACGAGTGGTTTTGGAAATCGCTGAAAAACACCAGTTGGCTGGCGCTGGCCTCCGGAGTGCCTCAGCACCTTGTCGCCATTCCGTTGGCTTACTTTATTCACACCTCTTTCAAGCGCACGCGCAACGCCGTGATCGGCGCCTATTTTTTGCCCTACATCACATCTACAGTGGCGATAGCGATGATGTTCAGCACCCTTTTTTCGACCGACTACGGTCTGATCAACCTGGCGCTGCGCGGACTGTCACAGCTACCTGCTCTAGGCGGCCTCTTCCCCCACGATCCGATCGACTGGCTCAACCAGGCTGAGAACGTCAAACCGGCGATTGCCATGGTCGTGTTCTGGCGCTACGTTGGCTTTAACACCGTGCTTTACCTGGCTGCATTGCAAACTATTCCAAAAGATATCTATGAGGCCGCAACCATGGACGGCGCGGGTCGTTGGCAGCAATTCTGGTTCGTAACTCTTCCCAGTCTCAAGCCCATGATTTATTTTGGCGTCACGCTAAGTGTGGTCGGTGGTCTCCAATTGTTTGAAGAGCCGTTCATCCTCACGGGCGGGCGCGGCGGCACCGACCAGGCCGGCATGACGACCGCCATGTACATGTACCGTACCGCGTTTGAGTTCAATGACTTTGGTGCTGCCAGTGCGCTGTCATGGCTGCTGTTTGTGTTTGTGGCCTTACTGACCTGGCTTACCAATCGCGCCTTCAGGCCGAGCGGCCCTTCTGCATGAGTTCGTTGCGCAGGCAATCAGACCGAATAGCCCCCTTGGTAGCCTATGTGCTGGTGGCCGTCGGCGGCTTGATCATGCTCGCTCCGTTTTATTTCATGTTTGTGTTTGCCAGTCACTCACGGACCGAAATTTTCAGCCTGCCGCCGCCGCTCTTTTTTGGCGATGACTTTCTCTTGAATGTGAAAATCCTGGCCGATCGCATTCCGTTCTGGCGCAGCTTGGGCTGGAGTCTTTACGTGGCCTTGGCATCAACCGGGTTGACGCTGCTCTTTTGCTCCATGGGCGGCTATGCCTTCGCGATGTTTGAGTTTCGCTTCAAGAGATCGCTGTTTTTGCTGGTGATGGGCACCATGCTGATCCCTTCTTTTCTGGGCATGATCCCGACCTTCATGATCATGGACGCCTTTGGCTGGATCGATCAACCCCGTGCGCTCTACATACCCGGCGCGGCCAGCGCCTTTGGCATCTTCTTGATGCGCCAGTTCATCACTGCCTCGATCCCCAGAGATCTGGTGGAGGCGGCGCGCATGGATGGCTGTGGGGAGTTGTCTATTTATTGGCGCATCGTGTTACCCCTGCTTAAACCGGCTTTAGGCACTCTGGGGCTAGTTACCTTCATTGCCTCCTGGAACAACTTTATCGGGCCCCTGATCGTGATGCGCTCACCAGAGATGTACACACTGCCACTGGCACTGCGCAGCATGCAAAGCCCGGTTAACACTGAGTGGGGCGCGGTGATGGCCGGCTCAGCCATCGCCACACTGCCGTTGCTGGTGCTCTTCGCGATCTCATCCCGGCGCCTGATTGACGGGCTAACGGCCGGTGCTGTCAAGTGAGCCACCCGATTTGTTTGGTTTGACTTTGTCGTTTAAAAAAGAAAAGTATGCTTAATCCTGCTCCGGTAGATCTTACTGACACACTGCTCCCATTAGCTGGCCAATTTCCGCCGGACTTTGTCTGGGGCGTAGCCACCAGTGCCTATCAAATTGAAGGTGCTGCCGGCGAAGATGGCAAGGGACGCTCCATTTGGGACAGTTTTTGCCTGTTACCCGGTGTCATCGCTGATGGCAGCAACGGTGATCTAGCCTGCGACCATTACCATCGTTGGTCTGAGGACCTTGACTTGGTTGCCAGCCTGGGCGTGAACGCCTATCGCTTTTCGGTCTCCTGGCCCCGCGTGCGACCAAGCGGCAGCGGTGCCTGGAACAACAAAGGAGTCGATTTTTACGAGCGCGTGGTCGACGGTCTGCTGGAAAGGGGGGTCACGCCCTATGTCACGCTCAACCATTGGGACCTGCCGCAAGAGTTGCAGGCCCGTGGCGGATGGGCCGACCGCGAGACGGTGTACCGGTTTGTTGAATATGCGCGGGGCATTGCTGCGCGCCTAGGCGACCGCGTCGCATCGATAACCACCCACAATGAGCCTTGGGTCATGTCGGTGTTGGGCCACGAGACCGGTATTTTTGCCCCCGGCGTGAAGGACCGTGCGGTGGCGATGCAGGTAGCCCACAACCTGATGCTTAGCCACGGCCTGGCGTTGCAGGCCCTGCGCGCGCAGGGCTGCAAAGCGGGCTTAGGCATAGTGCTCAATCTTGCGCCCATGCACCCAGCCACCGACACAGCGGCAGACCGGGCCAGTGCACAACTCGAAGATGGTCGGTTGCTGCGCTGGTATATGGACCCACTCTTTAAGGCGACATACCCGGCCGATGTTTTGGCGCACCTGGGTGCGGACGCGCCACGGGTTCAGGCGGGTGATATGGCAGCTATCGCAACACCCATGGATTTTCTTGGCGTGAACTACTACTCGCGTGGCGTGGTAAGTGCCGCGGGCCCTTGGGACACAAAGCAAAGCGGGCTTCCCCTAACCGACATGGACTGGGAGGTCTATCCCGAAGGACTGACAGAGTTGCTCGTGCGTTTGCATCATGACTACCCGGTTCCGCCTTTGTTCGTCACCGAAAACGGTGCTGCCTTCAAGGATCAGTTGAGCGGGGGACGAGTGGCAGACGAGCGGCGGATTGACTACATCGGCCGGCACCTAGAAGCGGTTGCCGAGGCCATGCGCCAGGGCGTTAGTATGAAGGGCTACATGGTCTGGAGCCTTATGGATAACTTTGAATGGGCGTCTGGTTTCGAAAAACGTTTTGGCATTGTTTATGTCGACTACGCCAGCCAAACCCGAACTCTCAAAGACAGCGCCCTGTGGTACCGCAGCTTTTTGCGGCAGCACCAAGGGATGGCGCGCTCAGTGCCCTCTTCCAAGCCGAGCTCCTGATATGGGCAATGTCGTCCTGCAAGGCGTGCGCAAGCGCTACGGCGCAGCTGAGGTGATCTGCGGCATTGATCTTGAAGTCAAGGATGGCGAGTTCATGGTCTTTGTGGGTCCATCTGGCTGCGGCAAGTCAACCACGCTACGCATGATTGCCGGCCTGGACGAGATCAGTCAAGGCGACATCCTGATTGATGGTGTGCGCGCCAATGACCTTCATCCAGCCGACCGCGGCGCGGCGATGGTGTTCCAGAGTTATGCCCTCTACCCGCACATGACGGTGGCCGAAAACATGGGGTTTTCACTGCGCATGGCCGGAGTGTCAAAGCAGGAGCGACAAAACCAGGTGGGCCGCATCGCCGAGGTGCTGCGCATGAGCGAGTTGCTGGAGCGATTTCCCAAAGAGTTGTCGGGTGGGCAGCGCCAACGCGTGGCGATTGGCCGCGCCATCGTACGAAAGCCCAAGGTGTTTTTGTTTGACGAGCCCCTCTCTAACCTGGATGCGGCGTTACGGGTGAACATGCGCATCGAGCTATCCCGCCTGCACAAGGAGTTGGGTACCACCATGATTTACGTCACCCACGACCAGGTGGAGGCCATGACCATGGGGGACCGGATCGCGGTCTTCAACAAGGGGCGGGTCGAGCAACTCGGTGCGCCGATGGAACTCTATAACCAACCTGCAAATGAGTTTGTGGCCACTTTTTTAGGCGCGCCCCGCATCAACCTGATCGACCGCCCGGCCAACAGCGGTGCCCACCCCCCGCATCAGGCCCTTTGGCATGCGCTGGCGGCCACTGCACCCGATCTTGCGCAGCGGGCTGCGCTCAGGCCTGAGCACCTCATGCTGGCGCCGGCTGGCCAAGGCATCCCGGCCAAGGTGGTGCTGGCTGAGCATCTGGGCGATGTCTCCATTTTGTACCTGCGGGTTGACGGCGTCGGCGACTTGCTCAATGCCAAAATTACGATCGGGCATCAAGCCCAGTATTCGACCGGCCAAACAGTTGGGCTCGCGCCAGACGCCAACTGGGCGCTGACCTTTGACGCGGATGGGCGCTTGCTTACCCGCTGACAAGGTAAGTGGCGATTGAGCGGGCTGGCAACGTGCTCGCCACTGTGGCGCCCAGTCCGCGCAGCCCGAAGCGAATGGGTGCCTCCGTGCGGTTCATGACCACCACCACTGTTGACGCATCGGGGTTGACAAAGGCAGTGCATTCCAGGTCCTGCCGCGTGGCGGCACACAGTACGCGGCGGGCGTCCGGCTGGATGAAGCGCGCAAAATGCCCGATGTAGTGATAGGAGCTCTGCACCAACACCCTGCCCTCAACCGTGTCCGCCAACAGCGGCGCACTGCACAGGTTGCCGACATGGTTGGGCCCGCCCGTGGCATCGAGCAACAGGTTCCAGTCGATCCAGCCCACTGTCCAGCGGTTGAGGTCGTTGATCATGGCGCGCCCATAGCGCTCGCCCAAGGCCCACGACCCCAAGTGCGGCCCGCCCTCCTGGCAGCCTTCGGTGAATAGCAGGTGTTTGTCGGGCCAGGCGTCGTGCGTCAGTTGCACCTGTTCAAAATGGTCCTCGCCGTACCAGTGAAAGCCAGCGCCCCACACATACTTGGCAGCGTTTGAGTCTGAATACACCACGCTGGCGCGCTCAACCAAATGGTCGCGGTTATGGTCCCAGACCACGATCTTGACGTGGCCCAACCCGGCTCGGGTCAACGCTGGCCCCAGGTGATCCCGTACAAAATCCCGCTCTTCTTCAGCACTGTAGAGGCAACTGTCCCAGGTCTGGGTGGCTTCGGGCTCGTTTTGAACCGATAAGCCCCATACAGGCACACCCTCCTGCGCGTAGGCCTGGATGAAGCGCACAAAACACTGGGCCCAGGCGTCCCGGTACTGCGGCAGCAGGCTGCCGCCGCCATTCATTGCGCCATTGCTCTTCATCCAGGCTGGCGGGCTCCAGGGCGACACCATCAGGCGGATGGGCATACCAGCCACCTGAAGCGCTGCCTTGATGAAGGGCAGCAGCGCCTGGCGGTCACGTTCGATGGAGAAGCCGGCCAGTTCAACGTCGCCCGGAGTGGGTACATGGGCATAGTTGCCCAAGGCAAAGTCACAGCTGTTCATGTGCACACGGCACAAGCGGTAGCCGTGGCCCTGAGTCGCATCAAAGTAGGCCCCTAGCACCTCAGCCTGCTGCTGCGCGCTCAGGGCCAGCCAGGTCACGGCTGCGGCCTCGGTGAAGGCACCGCCGAAGCCTAGTAGCGTCTGGAACGCCCGTTCGGTGTTGACGAAAACCGAGGGCAGGCGGTCATCTCCGGGCTGGCGCTCCAGCGGCGGCTGCTCGGCCATCTGCTCTGCGGCGTCGCGTGCGCTTAAAAATTGCCGGATCATGTGTTGGTGTCCCGACGCCCTTGGTCTAAAGGCGCGGGGCGTCGGCTCACTTGGACCAGTAAATGTTGTCAACAAAAATCTTGGTGTTGGTGGCGCCGGCTTGGTTGTTACCGGTCTTACCAAAGCGATCCGCGACGACGAACGGGTTTGTGACCTTGGTGAGGTCAAACACCGACGAGGCTGAGCCCTCATTTCCAGAGCCCTTGTTACCAGACAGCTTGATATCCCGGATCGGTATCGTCACCGTGTGCCAATTGCCATCATTGAAGTAACCATACTGGCCCGAAGAAATAGGCGTGTACACGTCATATGTCGAGGCACCGCTACCTGTGGCGAACCCAATCTCAATCTTGCCAGGGTAGGCGGTCTTAATGCTGAAAATCAGATTACCCGTGGCTTCGAATGCGCTCAGATCAGCCGTTACTGTGCCATTACCCGGCGCCGCCAGCATACCCCAGCCCCATACCTTGGGAACGGGTTTGACAACGATGCCGCGGGCAACGTCGCCAGGCGCGCCAGTGACCGGCACGCCGGAGTCTTCCTCGCCGGCAAAGGCTGTGGCCGGGTTGTCCCAACCAAACCAGTTGGCGCCTGTCACCACTGCCGCCGAGGCACCGGCGGGAACGCTGTCGGCATACACCGTGAAACGGCTGCCTGTGACGACCGCGTCAGTCACATTAGGCGCAAAAAGGGCATCAGCCTGGGTATAGGAGCCAGCCTCATGTGCAAAGCCCTGCGCCTTTGGATAGAGGGCCTGCACAACATGGCGTGCCTCCCGAGCCTTGTTGAACAGGCCCCATTTGTCATCAGAGCCTTTCCACTCTTCGTCAAAAGCTGCAAAATAAAAGATGGATTGGGGGCCGCCCCTGCCAGCGCGCATCTCGTTTGTCCAGGTTTGAAGCCTGTCGAAATACATTTTCTGATTCACCGGATGGGCTCGGTTGGACTCGCCACTGGAGGCCACGGCCTTCCAACCGGTTTCGCCGATGACGATCGGCATTTTCGGAAAGCCAACGCTGTCAATGTGTGCCCGCACAGCGGCATACTGTTGACGGGCGGCAGCGATGGATGCATCCATCATGGCCGTGGCGCGCAGAGGGCCCGCAGTCACCCCAAACTGCTGCCAATCCCAGGTGGCCGGCGGGTGAATGGTTTCTGCGAGCGGGTAGGTGTGCATGGCCACGAAGTCGATCACATCAAGCACCGCGCGCGGGTTCTTCTCATTGGAACTGGACTGCGCAAAAAACGCCCAGTTGTCGTCGGTGGTGACCGGTTGCGTCACCTGGCTGCGCACACTCTTGATGTAAGCCGCCATTTGTGCCACCGACAGAGGGTTGAAGGACCAACTGACCATGGTCTCATTGCCCACGCTGACAGCGACCACGATGTCGCTGTATTGTTTGGCCAGCGCGGCTCCCCGCGCAATCTCCGCCTGGTTGAAGGCGTCGTTACCGCTTGCAATCCAGACGCCGAGCATTACCTTGATGTCCAGGCTGTTATCACGTATGACCTTCAGGGTCTGTTTGGCCACTTTGTCTGAACTGTCAAAGAGGCGGATCAGTCGGAAGTTGCCAGCCACCATCAGGTCGAGGTCCTGTTTGATCATGGCTTCGGTGATGACTTCGACAGCTCTTGCCGCCTCGTTCAGGGAGGTGCGGTAGGGCGCGTAGTTGACGGCATTACGTGTAGACAGCTCTGAGCTGAGTGCCCGTGGCGTCACGCCGGTGACGACAGTGCCACCCCCACCGCAGGAGGCGAGCAGCGCACAGGCTGATAGTGTCACTATGGTGCGCAGCCAAATCGCGCGAAGCGTTGAAGCTGAGAAAAGTTGTGCAAATTTCATGGGGAGGGCCTTGGCTCTTGAGCCTCAAAACGTGTAAACCATGCCTACCGAAATCCAGTTGCCCTGGTCGGTAACACGGGAGTCGACAGTGGTGAAGGAGGCGTTGTCG
>CAMATS010000039.1 GCA_945861195.1 Rhodoferax sp. OV413 | reverse complement strand
AGGCCTGCCTACTCGATGTGCCCTATGGCGCCGGCGCCAATGAAACCCTTGACCTGTTCCCGGCTGTGGCTGTTACATCGCCCGCGCCGGTATTGGTGTTTTTGCATGGTGGCTACTGGCGCGGTCTCGACAAGGCCGACCACTCGTTTGTAGCCCCGCCGTTTACTCAGACCGGCGCCTGCGTGGTGGTGCCCAATTACGCACTATGCCCGGCAGTGACGGTGCCGCAGATCGTGCTGCAGATGGTGCGTGCGCTGGCCTGGACCTGGCGCCACGTGGCGCAGCACGGCGGCGACCCGAAGCGCATCACGGTGGCCGGCCATTCAGCGGGCGGTCATCTCGCAGCGATGCTGCTGGCCTGTCAGTGGCAGCGCTGGGCGGCCGATTTGCCGCCCCGGTTGGTGCGCAACGCCTTGTCGATCTCGGGTTTGTATGAGCTCGACTCCATCCGCCGCACGCCGCACCTGCAACCCGATCTGCGCCTGACGCCGGCCCAGTCCCGCAAAGCCAGCCCTGCCTGCCTGCCCTCGCCCGGCGTGGCTGCTGGGCGTGGTCAACTGTTCTCAGTGGCAGGGGGCGACGAGAGCGAAGCTTTTTTATTACAAAACCGCCTGATCCAGCAGGCCTGGGGCCGCCGCGTGGTGCCGGTGTGCGAGGAGGTGCTGGGCTTCAACCACTTCAGCATGCTGGGCGCGCTGGCCCGCCCCGGCACGCGGGTGAACCAATTGGCTTTGGCGCTGCTGTCAAACCATGGCTGAGCCCGACACCCACGGCCCCAGCCCCCTGCAACGGCACTTCACCGAGCCCACCACGCCTTATTGGCAAAGCATTGTGTCGGCCGATCCATCGGCTGCGCCCAGTGGACCCTGGCAGTTTGGCTACCCGGCGCGCTTGCCCGATGGCCGTGTGCTGCGCTTGCCGATCCGCCAACTTGGGGCCGACCCGACGCAGGCCGTGGCCTCGCTGCTGGTGAACCATGCGGCCATGCCCGTGGTACAAACTTTGGGCGAGATGCTGGCCCAGGCGCTTGGGCCTTACAAGCCAGACTTGCTGGTGGGTTTGCCTACGCTGGGTTTGTCTTTGGCGCCGATTGTGGCCGTGGCCCTGGGCCACACGCGCTTTTTGCCCATGGGCTACTCACGCAAGTTTTGGTACGACGACACGCTGTCAACGCCGGTCCAGTCGATCACCTCACCCACCCCCGGCAAGCGGATCTACCTGGATCCCAACCTGCTGCCCTTGCTGGCTGGCCAGCGGCTGGTCATCATCGACGACGCCTTGAGCACCGGGACCACGATGGCGGCGGCCTGGGACCTCGTCACGGCATTGGGCGGCAACGTGGTGGGCTGTGGCGTGGCCATGTGCCAGGGCCGCCGCTGGGCCGACCGGCTCGGCCCGGTCCGCAGCGCCTCGGTGGCCAAGGTGTTTGACAGCCCCTTGTTGCAAGCCGTGCCGGAAGGCTGGGTCGTCAGGGCTTGATCAATTTGGCCCGCAGGCGGTCAAATTCGGCGGCGAATTGGCTGCGCCAGTCCCGTCGGGTGCTGTCGTCCAGCCAGGCCCCGTCCAGCCCGTTGAGCATGAAGCCTCGCAGGTCGTCCAGCGAGAAGCCAAAGTCGCGCACCATCATGTGCCAGGTTTGCGTGGGCGTGACCAGGTGCAGGGTGGGGTCATCGGTATTCGGGTGCACTTTCAGGCCCAAGGCGGGCATGCGGCGGATCGGATGGTCCAGTGCCCAGCGCTCAGGTGCCAGGGTACGCAGGTAAAAAGAGTTGGTCGGCACCACCGTGAAGACGATGCCGCGGTCGGCACAACGCCGGGCAAAGTCTGGTTGGTCGACGACCGTGTAGCCGTGGTCGATACGGTCTACCTTCAGTAGCTCAACGGCGGTCTGCACATTGGTCCAGGGCATGCCAAACTCGCCCGCATGTGCCGTGGTTTTGAGCCCAGCGCGGCGTGCATCGGCATAGGCTTGCGCAAACATTTCTGGCGGCCGGTTGACCTCGCTGTAGTCGATGCCTATACCCAGCACCTCAGGCTGACGGTGCTGGGTCACCCAACTGACCATTTGCACCGCATCGTCGGCGGAGGCTTCGCGGTCGATGGCGGCAATCAGCCAGCCCTGAATGCCATGGTCGGTCCGCGCGTCATGGATGGCCCGCACGATGGCGGCCAGTGCCTGCGGGTAGGCGATGCCCGAGTCGCGTGCTGTCCCGGTTGGGTTCCAGGAAAACTCGGCGTGCTGCACATTGTGGGCTGCGGCGTCTTCCAAATACTCGTAGACCAAGCGGTGCAGGTCGTCTGGGCTGGCAATCAGGTGCGAATCGAGTGCACGCAGGGCCTTGAGCACTCCGACCGGCTTGTCACCCCGAATGTAAAACGCATTCGCTTCCTGCTCGGTCAGCGGCATGGGCACGCCGGCAGCGTGGGTCCGCAGGGCCGCCGCCCGCACCAGGTCCATGAAGGTGCTGTGGCGCACCGCGCCCAGAAGGTGGCAATGGATTTCAACCTTGGGCATGGCGCGCAAGAATTGCAGCAGGGGTGTTGTGGTGGTGTCGGTGTCGGTTGTCATGGGGGGCTATGTCTTAGGCGCTGGCTGCGCTGGCCAGGCCATCCAGCACGGGTGCGCGCAACAGGGTCTCGTCGGCCAGGCTGGCAACCCATACATTGGCTTGGGCGCGCCGGGGCACGCGCCATTCCAGCACCGTCATGCCGCGCGTGTGGTGGCCGGCGAGCTCCACCACCATGTGGGCAGCGCGCCATTGCATGCCTTGGGGTGTCACCAGTGCCGCCGCCGCGGTTGGGTCGTACAGGGCCATGGGCAGGGTGCCGTCCGGGCTGGCGATGCGCACATAGCCCAGCAGCAGGTCAGCCAGCAGGCCGGCCCGCTCAGTGCCAAGGGCACGCAATGCCTGGGCGTCCTGGGCGTGTACCCGTACCTGGCGGCAGGCGTCCAGGCCCACCATGCGCAGGGGCAGCTGGTGGTCCAGAACGGTTTGAACGGATTCAGGATCCACCGCCGCATTGAACTCAGCCGCGGCGCTGTGGTTGCCGGGGCCGGCGCTGCCACCCATCCACAGGAGCTGACCAACCTGCGACGCCAGGTCTGGGCGGGCCAGCAGCACGGCCGCCACATTGGTTAAGGGCCCCAGCGCCAAAATAGTGACCGGGGCAGCGGCAGCGGCGAGATAGGTGCTTAGGGCAGCGACGGCGTCAGTGCTGGCCAAGGGGCTGCGAGCCAGGGGCAAGCTGCGACCCGCTGATGCCATGGCGTCCAGTCCCAGGATATTTTGCGCAGTCACCAGCGCGCAGGCCAGGGGCCGGTCGCGCCCCGCGTGGATGGGCATGCGCCAGCCAAAGTAGGCGGCGCTACGCAGCGCGTTGTCGATTACCACCGCCAGTGGCGCATTGCCGGCCACCAGCGACAGCCCGTCGATCTGCCAGCTGGGCTGCGCGGCCACCAGCAGCACGGCCGCGAGGTCGTCAAAGCCCATATCAGTGTCAATCCAGAGGTGCTGCATGGGGTATGCCGGGTTCAGGTGCGGCCGTCCATCGGCAAGGCCTGCAGAGGCTGAGAGGGGTCGGGCACGGGGGTGGCCGCCAGCAAACGCTGGGTGTATTCATGGGCAGGGTGGTTGAAGACCGCGTCGGCGCTGCCGGCTTCGACCACGCACCCCTGGTACATCACCACCACCCGGTCGGCCAGCGCCCGTACCACGCCCAGGTCATGGCTGATGAACAGGTAGGCCAATTGCTGTTCTTGCCGTAGATCGGCCATGAGCCGCAAAATTTGGGCACGGACCGACACATCAAGCGCCGACACGGGCTCATCGGCCACGATCAAGGCTGGCCGGGAGGCCAGGGCGCGGGCGATCCCTACCCGCTGCCGCTGGCCGCCCGAGAGCTCGTGCGGCAGCCTGTGGCGAAAATCGTTGGGCGCCAAGCCCACTTGCGCCAACAGGCGGTCAACCTCAGTGGCTGCGGCCCGGGCGTTCATGGCCAGATTAAATCGCAGTGGCAGGGCAATGCTGTCGCCAATAGGGTGGCGCGGGTTGAGCGAGCCACCGGTATCCTGAAAAACCACCTGAACGTCACGCCGAAAGCGCCGCCAGTCGTCACCGTGCAGGCGGCTGATGTCTGTGCCTCGGTACTTGATGCTTCCGGCGCTGGGTGCTGTCAGGCCCAACAGCATGCGCCCCAGCGTGGTCTTGCCACTGCCACTTTCACCCACCACCGCCACCACCTCGCCGGGGTACAGCGCGACCGACACCTGGTCCACGGCCAGTTGGTAGGCTGGCCGACGCAGCAGGCTGCCGCTGCCACGAATCGGGAACTGGCGGCTCACGGCGCAGGCTTCGAGCAAGGGTGACATGGCTTGTGTCATGCTGCGTTCAGCGGTGCCGGCCCGGGCAGGGCACTGGTCTGCCAAGCGTCGGCCGAGACAGGTTCGCCGCTCAGGTGACAGCGGGTCAGGCCGGCGTCGGTGTTGGCGGGTATCAGCGCCGGCACCTCTGCGTCGCACCGCCCAGGCTGCTGGATCGGGCAGCGGGGGTGAAAGCGACACCCCTTCAGGGTCTGGCCAGTGGTGGGCACACTGCCCGGGACAAAGAACAACTGGCTGGCCCGGGATTGCGGATTCAGCACGCTGCGCAGCAGTCCCTGGGTGTAGGGATGGCGTGGGGTCGCGAACAGGGGTGCCACCTGGTTTTGTTCAATCAACTCGCCCGCATACATCACATTCACCCGCTGGCAGGTTTGCGCCACCACGGCCAGGTCGTGGGTGATGAGCAGAATACCCAGGTCAAGCTGCTGGCGCAGACGCACCAGCAGGCGCAGGATGCCGGCTTGCACGGTGACGTCCAGGGCGGTGGTGGGTTCGTCGGCAATCAGCAAGGCGGGCTTCATGGCCAGGGCGGCCGCGATCAGGATGCGTTGGCGCATGCCGCCTGACAGTTCATGCGGGTACTGGCGCGCTACCCGCGCCGGCTGCGCCAGCTCCATCAGGTTCAGCAAGTCCAGCACCCTGGCTTCGCAACCCTCGGTTTGACCGTGGGCCCGCAGGGTCTGGGCAATCTGGCGGCCCACGGGCATCAGCGGGTCCAGGTAGGTGGACGGGTCCTGAAACACCATGCCCACCCTGGCGCCGCGCACGGCTCGGAGCGCCTGGGGCGTCAAAGCCGAGAGCTGCCGCCCTTCCAGCCAGACCTCGCCGCTGCTGATACGCACCAGGGGCGATGGGAAAAGGTTCATGACTGCAAAAGCGGTCATCGACTTGCCCGAGCCTGATTCGCCGACCAGCCCAACGGCCTCACCGCGTTGCACGGTAAAGCTCACATCGCTCACCACGCGGCGCGGGCCATGGGGCGTGTGCACGTCGACGCACAGATGTTTGACATCCAGCAGGGTAGTGCTCATAGGCCTTGGCCCCCGCGGGGGTTGAGTGCGTCGTTCAGAGCATCCCCTAGCAGGTTGAATGACAACACGGTGAGGGCAATGGCCAAGCCTGGAAAGGCCGACATCCACCAGGCCGTGCGCAGGTACTGCTGCGCGTCATTGAGCATGGCGCCCCAAGAGACCGCATTGGGGTCGCCCAGCCCGAAAAAACTCAGACTGGCCTCGATCAGAATGGCCGAGGCGATGTCCTGGGACCCCAGAACAATGATCGGCGCCGCCACGTTGGGCAAGATTTCGCGGAAGATGATGGCGCCATGCCCCATACCGCCCACCCGGGCTGCGTCGACAAACTGCGACTGCTTGAGGCTAGCCACGGTGGCCCGAACCACGCGCGCAATTTGTGGCCAGGACAGCACGGAAATCACCAGGATCATTTTGGTCACGCTGGCACCAAACAGCGCGATCACGATCAGGGCCAGCACAAACCGGGGCAGAGTCTGGAAAAACTCGGCGATCCGCATCAGCAGCGCGTCGGTCCAGCCGCCAAAATAGCCGGCCAGGGCGCCCGTCAGCACGCCAATCAGGATGGTGAGGGCAGCGCTGCACACCCCCACCAGCAAAGAGATTCGGGTGCCGTACACCACACGCGACCAGATGTCGCGGCCCAAGTCATCCGTACCCAGCCAATGGCCACTGGAGAGCGGTGCCAGCAACGCGTTATCGCCGCCTGTCATGGGTTCGTAGTGGCAGACCCAGGGCGCAAAGACGGCCAGCAGCACCAGCAGCATCAAAACCACCAGTGCCAAGCGAGTGGCCTGGCGGCGCAGCAGCCGGTTCATGTTCGGTCTACCCTCGGGTCAATCAGCCGGTGCACGATGTCGGTGGCCAAATTGGCCAGGACCACCGAGACCGAGACCATCAGCAGGATGGCCAGCATAACCGGGTAATCTCGCCTTGAGATCGATTCATAGAGCAGGCGGCCAATGCCAGGCCACCCAAACACGGCCTCGATCAGCGCCGAGCCCGCCAGCATGAAGCCGACGTTGTAGCCGATGACGGTCAACACCGGCGCGGCCGCATTGCGCAGGGCGTGGACCAGCATCACGGTCCACTCACTTGCGCCGCGCGAGCGCGCGGCCAGAATGTAGTCGGCGTTCAACACCTCCAGCATGGCGGCGCGGGTGATGCGGGTGATCAGGGTGAGGTAGCGCATTGACAGCGCCAGCATCGGCATCACCAGGTGGCGCAACTGCTCGCCCAGGCCGGCCCAACCATCAGACAACCCGCGGATCGGCTGACTGCCCTGCGACGGCAACCAGCCAAGCCAGATCGCGAAGGTCAGGATCAGCAGCTGGCCCAGCCAGAAGTCCGGGATCGAGTAGCCCGCTGACGATCCGGCCTGGATGCCAGAGTCAAGCCAGCGGGTCCCTGGTGACTGGGTGGCCCGGGCGGCGATGATGCCCAGGCTGACGCCCACCACGCTGGCAAAGACCAGGGCGCTCAGCGTCAGGGTGATGGTGGCCCCCAATCTCCCCCAGATGAGTTCGGAGACGGGTTGCTGGGCCGCAAACGAGTAACCCAAATCACCCACCATCACCTTGGAGAGGTAGCGCCACAGTTGCACCCACATCGGCTGGTCCAGGCCGTATTCGCGCCGCATTTGGGCCAGGTACTCCGCCGGTGCCGGGAAATCGCCGACCAGCAGGGTGACGGGGTCGCCTGGCGTGAAGGCGATCAGCAAAAAATTCAGCACCACCACGGCCAGCAGCAGGGGCACCGCATGCAGCAGGCGCCGCAGAATAAAACTGATCATCGCGAGCGGCCGAGCTGTCTGCCTCGGCGCTGGTCAGTCGTTGCGGCGAACGCCCGCCCACTGGTCACGCGCATCCAGGGCCGGAAAGACGCCGGTCAGTTTGCGGCTGGCGGTGTCGACGGTTTCCTCGTCGAACAGGACCAGCGAAGGCAGATCCTCATTGAGGATGACTTGCAAGTCCTTGTACAGCTGGGCCCGCGTGGCGCGCTCGGGCGCGGTGGCTGCTTGTCCCAGCAAGTCGTCGACCTTGGGGTTGCTGTAGCCGCTGGCGTTGGTGTTGGGCGAGGTGCTGGTGTTGGTGATGTACAGGCGGGTGTAGCCAATGGCCGGGTCGCCGGCTGAATAAAACGAACCCAGCGTCAGGTCGAAATCGCGTTTGGTGTAGACCCGGTCGTACAGCACCGAGCGCTCCAGTGGCTCCAGCTTGACCTCAATGCCGATCTGCCGCAGGTTGTCCTGAATGATCTGAGACTGGGCCCGCATTTGTGGCCGTCCCAGGTCAAAGGGCAGACGCACCGTGACGCTGTCGGGCTTGACCCCCGCCTTGGCCAGCAAGGCTTTGGCGCGGGCCGGGTCATAGGGGTATTTTTTGGCGTACGCAACCTGCTCGTTGAGCAGCCACTTGAAGCCGTCGCCAAACGCGCCGGCGCCCGGGCGCGCCAGACCCTGCATCACTTGCTTGACCAGCCGCACCCGGTCGATGCCAAAGGCCAGAGCCTGCCGCGCCTCTTTTTTGGCAAACAGTGGCGACTTGACATTGAACATCAGGAACCAAATGGCCGGGATATTCACGCCCTGCCTGGCCACCAGCGACTTGTCGGCCAAAATGCGCGGCATTTCTGGCTTGGGTGTGTAGAAGTCGAGCAGGGTGTCGATCTCACCCGTCTGCAAAGAGGGGACCCGGTTAGCGCCTTGCGGGATGATCTGGAAGATCAGTTGTTCCAGGTAAGGCTTGTCGCCATCCCAGTAAGCGGGGTTGCGCACCAGCCGGATGCTGGTGCCGCGTTTCCACTCTGCAAACTTAAACGGCCCGGTGCCCACTGGCCGCAGGTTGACGGGGTTGGTTGCCACCGGGCTGCCCTCGTAGATGTGGCGTGGCAGCATGGGCGCATCGAACACCGTCATCTGCGACAAAAAGGGTGCGTAGGCCTTTTGCAGTTTGATCACCACGGTGCCAGGGTCTGGCGTCTCGACTTCCAGCCCCAGGTTCTTGAACACCGCCGAGGCGCGTGGATGCAGTTTGGCCAGCACCTCGACCAGGGTGAAGCGAACGTCCTCACTGGTGAAGTCCCGGCCATCGTGCCACTTGACGCCACGGCGCAAGGTGAAGCGGTAGGTCTTGCCATCGGTGGAGATGGTCCACGCGGTGGCCAGTGCCGGGTTAGGGTTATAAGCTGGGTCCAGCCAGATCAGCCCTTCCAGAATCTTTGCGGAGACATCACCTGCCGTGAAATCGGTGGTGGTGCCCAGGTTCAGGGTGGGTGGATCGGCGTCAATGCCCAAAATGACCGTGCCCTTGCCCGCCGCCTGGGCCACCTGCCATGGCCCCATTCCGCTGGCGGCGGCGATGGCACTTAGCCCGAGCTGGGCAGCGCGACGGCGATTGACAAGGGTGCTCAGGGCTGGCTCTTGGGGGGTATTGGCGTTGGACATCGGGGTAATGGCGGGTGGTGTGAGCGGGGTGGCATTGAGTGCCCTGCAGGCCTCAGGCTTTGCGGCTTTCAGGGGTGCGTCGAGTCATATTCATGTTACCCTAAACCGCTCTCTTGACTGGCAAGGTGACCATGATTTCTGCCCCCGTTTTGCCCGGCATTGCCGAAAATCTTGACGAGATGGTGGCCCTGCGCCGCCAGATTCATGCCAACCCTGAACTGGGTTACCAAGAGTTCCTGACCAGCGACCTGGTCGCGCAGCGCTTGACCGCCTGGGGGTACCAGGTTGACCGGGGACTGGGCGGTACCGGCGTGGTGGGTACGCTGCGGGCCGGCTCCGGTACCAAGCGCCTCGGTCTGCGTGCCGATATGGATGCCCTGCCGATGACCGAGACCACGGGCCTGCCCTGGGCCAGTCGGCACCCGGGGCGCATGCATGCCTGCGGCCATGATGGCCACACCGCCACCCTGCTGGCGGCGGCCCAATTGCTCTCGGTCACACGCGGTTTCAGCGGGACCCTGAACCTGATCTTTCAGCCGGCTGAAGAAGGCTTGCAGGGTGGGCAAAAAATGGTCCAGCAGGGCCTGTTTGAACGCTTCCCCTGTGATGCCATCTTCGCTTTTCACAACGAGCCGGGCTTTCCGGCAGGGCGCTTTGGTTTTTTGCCCGGCGTGATTTACAGCTCTTCTGACACGGCCATCATCACGGTGCACGGCAAAGGGGGGCACGGGGCCATGCCGCACACCACCGTGGACCCGATTGTGGTATCGGCCCACTTGATTCTGGCCCTGCAGACCCTGGTGTCGCGTGAGCTTGACCCGAACGACATGGCGGTGGTGACGGTGGGCGCGATCCATGCCGGGCAGGCTGCCAATGTGATCCCGGGCACCGCAGAGCTCAAGCTCACGATCCGGGCCCGCCGCCCCGAGGTGCGTGCTTTTCTGCGTGAGCGCATCACCGCCATGGCACAGAACCAGGCTGCTGTGCATGGAGCCACGGCCCAGGTGGACTACCAATGGCGCACGCCGCCCTGCATCAATGACGCAGGCGTCACCGCCATGGCCCATGAACTGGCCCGCAACAGCATGGGTGAGGCCGCGCTGATTGAGCCCATGGCGCCACTGCAGGCAAGTGATGACTTCGCCTTCATGCTCAATGAGGTGCCCGGCTGTTACTTCATTGTTGGCAATGGCGATGGTCAGCCCGGTACCGGGCCGGGCTGCATGGTGCACAACACCGGCTACGACTTTAACGACGCCATCCTGCCCACGACCGCCAGCTTCTGGGTCACGTTGGTGAACCACTACCTGAAGGATTGAGCCCCAGCCCGGGTCAACCATAAGCATGCCCCGCGCGAACCTCTACATCAGCAGGTGCTCGCCGGCGTTGTCGCCGCCTAAAGTGACGTAGTTGACTTTACGGATGTCCATCAGCTTCTTGCCACCGGCGTAGCTGATTGAGCTTTGCAGGTCCTGCTCCATCTCGGTCAAGGTGTCGGCCAGCCGGCCTTTGATGGGCTCCAGGATGCGCTTGCCCTCGACGTGCTTGTACTCACCTTTGTTGAAATCGCTGGCCGAGCCGTAATACTCTTTGTGTAGTTTGCCGTCCACCTCCACCGTCTGGCCCGGGCTTTCCTCGTGGCCGGCGAGCATCGAGCCGATCATGACCAGGGTGGCGCCAAAGCGCACCGATTTGGCAATATCGCCATGTTCTCGGATGCCGCCGTCGGCAATGATGGGTTTGGTGGCCACCCGGGCGCACCACTTGAGCGCTGAGAGCTGCCAGCCGCCGGTGCCAAAGCCAGTTTTCGATTTGGTGATGCAGACCTTGCCCGGGCCAATGCCCACTTTGGTGGCGTCGGCGCCCCAGTTTTCGAGGTCAATCACCGCCTCGGGCGTGGCCACATTGCCGGCAATCACAAAGCTGGCGGGCATTTTTTCTTTCAGGTGGCCGATCATGGCTTTGACGCTGTCGGCATGGCCGTGCGCGATGTCGATGGTGATGTAGTCTGGCGCCAGGCCCAGCGCCAGCAGCTGGGCCACGGTGTCGTAGTCGGGCTGCTTGACGCCCAGGGAGATCGAGGCGTACAGGCCTCGTGCGGCCATGCTCTGCACAAACTTGATGTTGTCAAAGTCAAAGCGGTGCATCACGTAAAAGTAGCCGGCCTGGGCCAGCCAGATGCAGATGTCTTCACTGACCACGGTCTTCATGTTGGCTGGCACCACTGGCAGCCGGAAGCGGCGCGGCCCAAACTCGACGCTGGTGTCGCACTCCGAGCGGCTGTCCACACGGCATTTGCG
>CAMATS010000038.1 GCA_945861195.1 Rhodoferax sp. OV413 | reverse complement strand
CCGCTGCAGACCCTGCAGTTCTATGCCACTGCGCCGTATGCCTGCAGCTATTTACCTGAGCAACAAGCCAGGTCACAGGTGGCAACCCCAAGTCACCTGATCAACAACGCCACCTACTCGGATCTGGTGAGCAAGGGTTTCCGGCGCAGTGGTATGTTCACCTACCGACCCTACTGTGATGGCTGCCGCGCCTGTGTGCCGCTGCGAGTTTTGACAGCGCAATTTGCACCCGACCGAAGCCAACGCCGGGCTTGGGCGAGACATCGCAGCCTGGAGGCTCGGGTGCTCAAGCTGTGCTTTGTCGAGGAACACTACCAGCTCTACCTACGCTACCAAAGCGCCAGACACGCGGGGGGCGGCATGGACCAGGACAGCGTCGACCAATACACCCAGTTCCTGCTGCAAAGCCGGGTCAATTCGCGTTTGGTAGAGTTTCGCGGCGCAGCATCCCCAGGGCAGTCGAGCGAACTGAAAATGGTCGCAATTCTGGATGTTCTGGATGACGGCATTTCTGCTGTCTACACGTTCTACCACCCAGATCCACGCGACAGTTTTGGCACCTACAGCGTGCTGTGGCAAATCGAGCAAGCCAGGCTCTTAAAACTGCCCTATGTTTATTTGGGCTACTGGATACAAGAGAGCCCGAAAATGAACTACAAACGAAGCTTCTCGCCTTGCGAGTTGCTGAAAAACGGAGCTTGGGCGGCCGCACCCAAGCCCTGAGCAGACAGCGCTTCACCTACGCGCTGGGCGCCGCATATAAGGCGAGGGCAACATCTGCATCTAAGTCGAGCGCGAAAGCGCCCGAGGATGATTTTTCACATGGTAAAATAAAGGCCACTTTTCCAGGAGTATTCGTGCGAAAAACAGAGCCCGGCGTCCAAGCAACACCAACCGTTCAGGTGATAGAACGCATGTTCGCATTGATGGATGTTTTAGCCTCTCGAGAAGAGGCTATGTCGCTGAAGGAGATCAGCGAAAAAACTGGGCTGCACCCTTCCACCACGCACCGGATTCTCAATGATCTGGCGACCGGGCGGTTTGTTGACCGACCCCATCCCGGCAACTACCGGCTCGGGATGCGCCTGCTCGAACTTGGCAATTTGGTGAAAAGTCGGCTCAATGTCCGTGACGCTGCGCTGCTGCCCATGCGCGAGTTGCATAAACTGATTGCACAACCGGTCAACCTGAGCGTGCGCCAGGGCGACGAAATTATTTATGTTGAACGGGCCTATAGCGAGCGCTCCGGCATGCAGGTCGTGCGCGCCATTGGCGGGCGAGCACCCCTGCACCTGACCTCCGTGGGTAAGTTGTTTCTGGCCGCCGACGACCCAGTTCGGGTACGCGCCTACGCCGCGCGCACCGGGCTGGCTGGCCACACCAAAAACAGCCTGACCCAGTTGCCTATCCTGGAGCGTGATTTGTCCCGAGTGCGTCAATACGGGGTGGCACGTGACAATGAAGAACTCGAACTCGGCGTGCGCTGCATGGCCGCAGGTATTTACGACGACCAGGGCAGGTTGGCGGCGGGCCTTTCAATTTCTGCACCCGCGGAGCGTCTGGAAGAGGCTTGGCTGGGCAAACTCAAGGCCACAGCCAATGAGATATCTGCCAGCTTGGGATACCACGCCGGCCTGCCACGCGCCTAGCCTCGAGGCCTAAAGGCTTGCTATCCGAAGTGGCAAATCAGCCGCGCCAGACAAGGCCCGCGCAGGCGCTTGGTTGCCCGACTCCATCCAGCGCCGTACCCGCTCGGCATCGGCCAGGCGGGTCAACTTTCCAGCCGAGTCTAAAAACACCATGATCAGTTTGCGCCCAGCTACCCGGGCTTGCATCACCAGACATTGCCCGGCTTCAGAGATGTAGCCAGTCTTTTGCAGGCCAATCTCCCAAGCCGGGTTTTTGACCAGGCGGTTGGTGTTTTTAAAGTCAAGTGTGCGCCGGCCCACTGCCACCTGGTGCCCAGGCGAGGTGGAGAATTCGCGCAGGATCGGGTCCTCGTAGGCAAACCCAACCAGTTTGGCCAAGTCGTTCGCGCTGGACTGATTTTTGCTCGACAGGCCGGTGGGTTCGACATAGCGGGTATCAACCATGCCGATCGATTTGGCCTTGGCGTTCATGGCCTCCACAAACATCGCCATGCCACCCGGGTGCGCACGCCCAAGCGCATGGGCTGCTCGGTTTTCGCTAGACATCAGGGCCAGGTGCAGGAGTTCTGCCCGGGTCAGTTCCGCACCAACCAAAAGCCGCGACCGACTACCCTTTTCGGTATCCACGTCGGCCTGGGCGATGGTGATCTTTTCATCCATGTCCAAATGAGCCTCGCTGACCACAAGACCGGTCATGAGTTTGGTGAGTGAAGCAATCGGCAGCACCGCCATCTCATTTTTGCTGAACAAAACCTCACGAGTATCTTGGTCGATCACCAGTGCCACACTGGATTTAAGGTCCAGTGGATCGCGGGATGCATGGAGGCCCGCGAGTTGTCCGAAAGACGGGGGCAGGGGCTTGGCCGCCGCCCTGACAACCGATTTTTTTTTGGCGCTTGCCTTGGGACGCTGAGCCTTGCTACCGGACTTGGCACTTTTGCTCGACTTGGCGCTCCCAAGAGCCGCCTTGCTTGGTGCTGCAGTTGCCTGGGCAGCAAGGGCGCTAGGCCCGCCACCAAGCAGAACTGCCAGAAACAAGCCCAGGAAGGCAGCACAAACGCTAGGAATTTTCTTCACGAAAGTCTAACTCCAGCATTGACAAAAGCGTTTTTACTGAAAAAATTATCATCAAGCTAGTCTAGTCCAAAAACACAGCCCAAATCAGATACTTGCGTGATTTTCTTAAACCAAAACAGCAGACGCCAAGAGGCATTGCCCCGGCCCATTCCTAACGAGACATGCAAACACGGACCCATCGCTTGGGCTTTGGCCGGACTCCTGAGAGTCGGCCTAGCCCTGAGCGGCCACCCGTTCGGCTTTGCTGTGCAATTTGTTCAGGGCACTCAGGTAAGCCTTGGCGGAGGCGACCACGATGTCGGGGTCAGCGCCGACGCCATTGACAACCCGTCCGCTGTTTTGCAAACGCACGGTCACCTCGCCCTGACTTTCGGTAGAGCCGCTGATCGCGTTAACAGAGTAGAGCACCATCTCAGCGCCACTTTTTACCAGTGACTCTATCGCCTTTAGCGAAGCGTCCACCGGACCGTTGCCATCGGAGTCGCCTTTGACTTCCTTGCCCTGCACGGTAAAAACCACGCTTGCCTGCGGTCTCTCACCGGTTTCGCTGTGCTGAGACAAAGACACGAAACCATACTGCTCGTCTTCTTGCGGCCTGCCCTTGTCGCTGGTCAGCGCCAAAATGTCTTCGTCGAATATTTCGCTCTTACGGTCAGCCAGTTCCTTGAACTTGGCAAAGGCCGTGTTGATGTCAGCCTCGCTCTCGAGTTGAACACCGAGCTCGACCAGGCGCTGCTTGAAGGCATTGCGCCCGCTGAGTTTGCCCAGCACGATTTTATTGGCGCTCCAGCCCACATCCTCGGCCCGCATGATCTCGTAGGTGTCTCTGGCCTTGAGCACACCGTCCTGATGGATGCCAGAGGCATGGGCAAACGCATTGGCACCGACCACGGCCTTGTTGGGCTGCACCACAAAACCCGTGGTCTGGCTGACCATGCGACTGGCGGCCAGAATATGCTTGGTGTCGATGTTGAGGTCAAGTCCGAAGTAATCGCGCCGGGTCTTGACCGCCATCACAATTTCTTCCAAGCTGCAATTGCCCGCCCGCTCACCGAGGCCGTTGATCGTGCACTCAACCTGCCGTGCGCCCCCAATCTTGACACCGGCCAGGGAATTGGCAACGGCCATGCCGAGGTCGTTGTGGCAGTGAACTGACCAGACCGCCTGATCCGAGTTGGGAATGCGCTCGCGCAGTTCTTTGATAAACAGGCCATAGAGTTCGGGCACAGCATAGCCAACAGTGTCTGGCACGTTGATGGTGGTGGCGCCCTCCTTGATCACCGCTTCAAGCACCCGGCACAGGTAATCTGGGTCGCTGCGGTAACCGTCTTCGGGACTGAACTCAACATCAGCCACCAGATTACGGGCAAATCGAACCGACAGTTTTGCCTGCTCGAACACCTGGTCTGGCGACATGCGCAACTTTTTCTCCATGTGCAGCGCCGATGTGGCAATAAAGGTGTGGATACGCGACCTGTTGGCGCCCTTGAGGGCTTCGGCTGCGCGGGAGATATCCCGGTCATTGGCTCGGGAAAGGGAGCACACTATGGAGTCTTTGATCGTTTTAGCGATCAGCTGAACCGCCTCAAAATCACCATTGGAACTGGCCGCAAAACCGGCCTCGATCACATCGACTTTGAGCCGCTCGAGTTGACGCGCTATGCGTAGCTTTTCGTCTTTGGTCATGGACGCTCCGGGCGACTGCTCACCATCGCGCAAGGTGGTGTCAAAAATAATCAATTTATCGCTCATGTCAGTCTCCTTGAAGGCTTTTGCGTCAAATGTCGATGAGGGCCCACCAACAAAAAAGCCCGTAGGGTTTACTTACGGGCTTGAGATGGTGGTGAACGCAGGCGCTACCGTCTCAGCCCGTCGGGCTTCAGTAGTAGTGCTAGCAGCATGGTGTTCATGCATAAATCCTAACATAGTTCAAGCGGCAAGCCCGGGGCCTTATTTGTGCAGGCCTCGCTCGTCAGGCTCTTCAGTCGAAGTGCTGATGACGCTGGTCTGCACACCTTTGACTTTGCGCCAACCGTAGACCAGGTAGCCGCTCACGCCATAAAGCACGAAAAGGCTAAAAATCACAATCGGCGGGTCAATGTTGATGATGGCAATCACAAGCGCAATCATCACGATCACCGCGAAGGGAACGCTTTTCTTCATGTGCACGTCCTTGAAGCTGTAAAAAGGCACATTGGTAACCATGGTCAGGCCCGAGCACAGGGCCAAGGCGAACATGGGCCAGGCGACTGCACTGCCTTTGATACCCTGATCGGTCATCAGCCAGATAAATCCGGCCACCAGGGCCGCTGCTGCCGGCGAGGGCAAGCCCTGGAAGTAGCGCTTGTCCACCACGCCGGTGTTCACGTTGAACCGGGCCAAGCGCAGCGCCGCACACGCGCAATACACAAAGGCGGCAATCCAACCCCAGCGGCCCAGACCCTGCAAGGCCCAAACATAAGAGATGATCGCCGGAGCAGCCCCGAAGGACACCATGTCCGAGAGCGAGTCCATTTGCTCGCCAAATGCACTTTGGGTGTTGGTCATTCGCGCTACGCGGCCATCCAGGCTATCGAGCACCATAGCGCAGAAGATGCCATAGGCGGCCAGGTCAAAGTGGCCATTGATGGCCATGATGACCGCATAAAAGCCCCCAAAAAGAGCCGCTAGAGTGACCAGATTGGGCAACATATAGATGCCCTTGCGCCGCTTTCGTACCAGCAGCGTGCCACCATCAGCAAGGTCTGGGTCGCTGCCGTCTTCTTGCATACAGTTGTTTTCCGTCCGGGGTTGCGCGGCAACCAACAAAGGCCAGCACAGTGGCCTGTGCCAGATGTAGTTGCCGGGACATCAATAGCGCATCAGTTGCGGGTTTGGTCGACCAGCTTATTCTTCTTTATCCAAGGCATCATAGCCCGCAGAGTCTCACCGACTGTCTCTATCTGGTGCTCAGACATCAAGCGACGGCGACTCAGCAGGGTGGGCGCACCGGCCTTGTTTTCAAGAATAAAGCTCTTTGCATATTCTCCAGTTTGGATGTCCTTGAGGCACTGACGCATAGCCTCCTTGGTCGCGCTCGTGACGATCTTAGGACCCGTCACATACTCGCCGTACTCGGCATTGTTGGAGATGGAGTAATTCATGTTGGCGATGCCACCCTCATAAATCATGTCCACAATCAGTTTGAGTTCGTGCAAGCACTCGAAGTAAGCCATCTCGGGGGCGTAGCCGGCCTCCACCAGAGTCTCAAAACCGGCCTTGATCAACTCGACTGTGCCGCCGCACAGCACAGCCTGCTCACCAAACAGGTCGGTCTCGGTCTCCTCCCGAAAATTGGTCTCGATGATGCCGGCCTTACCGCCGCCGTTGGCCATGGCATAGCTCAAGGCCAGGTCTCGGGTGCGCCCGGAGCGGTCTTGGTGCACCGCTATGAGATGCGGCACACCCCCACCCTGCGCGTAAGTGCCGCGCACCGTGTGTCCGGGTGCTTTTGGGGCCACCATCCAGACATCCAGATCGGCCCGGGGACTGACCAGACCGTAGTGCACGTTGAAGCCGTGGGCAAAAACAAGCGATGCCCCTGGCTTGATATTGGGCTCGACATCATGGGTGTAGACGGTGCCGATTTGCTCATCGGGCAGCAAAATCATGACCACATCAGCGGCCTTCACCGCATCGGCAACCTCGGCCACGTGCAGGCCAGCTTTTTCCACTTTGGGCCAGGAAGCGCCCCCCTTACGCAAGCCCACCACGACCTTCACGCCGCTGTCGTTGAGATTTTGGGCATGGGCGTGACCTTGGCTTCCATAGCCGATGATGGCCACGGTTTTTCCCTTGATCAGGCTCAGGTCGCAGTCTTTGTCGTAATAAACTTTCATTTTCTTCTCCGTTGTAAAAATTAAACTCTCAGGATTCGTTCGCCACGGCCAATGCCGCTCGAGCCGGTTCGTACCGTTTCCAAAATCGCACTGCGCTCAATAGCCTCTAAAAATGCGTCATTCTTGGTTTGGTCGCCAGTTAGCTCGATCGTGTAGCTTTTCTCCGTGACATCAATGATGCGGCCGCGAAAAATGTCAGTCATTCGCTTCATCTCTTCGCGCTCCTTGCCAACTGCACGCACCTTAACCATCATCAGTTCACGTTCGATGTAGCCACCTTCGGTCAGATCAACCACCTTGACGACCTCGATCAAACGGTTCAGGTGCTTGGTGATTTGTTCGATGACATCGTCCGAGCCAGCGGTCTGAATCGTCATGCGGGACAGGCTGGCGTCCTCGGTCGGGGCGACCGTCAGCGACTCTATGTTGTAGCCACGAGCAGAAAATAGACCCACCACGCGGGACAGGGCGCCAGGTTCGTTTTCGAGCAAAACTGCAATGATGTGTTTCATGGTCTGCGATTCCTCTTTTCGCCGCCCTCCCCCTGCAGCGATAACCGCAGGACTCGGCAAGCAATAGATTCGTCAAAAATAGTTTACAAATCTTCCGAGCCAAGCAACATTTCGGTGATGCCCATGCCCGCCTTGACCATGGGGTACACGTTCTCTGTGGGGTCGGTTCGAAAATCCATGAAAACGGTGCGGTCTTTCAGCTTACGCGCCTCGCGCAGGGCAGGCTCTACGTCTTGCGGCTTTTCGATCAGCATGCCGACATGGCCATAGGCCTCTGCGAGCTTCACAAAATTCGGCAACGCATCCATATAACTATGGCTATAGCGGCCTTCATAGTCAATTTCTTGCCATTGCCGCACCATGCCCAGGTAGCGGTTGTTCAAGGACACGATCTTGATTGGCGTGTTGTACTGCAAGCAGGTGGAGAGTTCCTGGATGCACATCTGCACCGAGCCCTCCCCAGTGATGCAAAACACCTCGGCTTGCGGTTTGGCCAACTTGATGCCCATGGCATAGGGAATCCCCACGCCCATGGTGCCTAGGCCGCCCGAGTTGATCCAGCGCCGGGGCTGATCGAAGCGGTAGTACTGTGCGGCCCACATTTGGTGCTGGCCGACGTCCGAGGTGATGTAGGCCTCAACATCTTTGGTCATGTCCCAGAGCGTTTGCACCACATGCTGTGGTTTGACAACATCGCCGCTGCCGGGGTCATACTTCAGGCAATCGCGCTGGCGCCAGCCCTCGATGGTGGTCCACCAAGCCGCTAGCGCATCGCTCTCGGCCCTGATGCTGCTTTCTTTGATCATGGCAATCATTTCGGCGAGCACATCTTTGACATCGCCAACGATCGGTATATCGACCTTCACCCGCTTGGAAATGCTGGAGGGGTCGATGTCGATATGAATAATTTTTCGCTCGTTTTGAGCGAAATGCTTGGGATTGCCGATCACCCGATCGTCAAAACGCGCGCCCACAGCAAGCAAAACATCGCAGTGTTGCATGGCATTGTTAGCTTCTACGGTGCCGTGCATGCCCAACATGCCCAAAAACTTACGGTCGCTCGCCGGGTAGGCACCCAAGCCCATCAGGGTGTTGGTGCAGGGGTAGCCGAGCATGTCAACCAGGGTTCGCAATTCGGCCGAGGCATTGCTCAACAAAACACCGCCGCCGGTGTAAATGTATGGGCGCTTGGCTGTCAGCAGCAGTTGCAGCGCCTTGCGAATCTGTCCGCCATGGCCCTTGCGGACCGGGTTGTAGGAACGCATTTCAATGGTCTCAGGCTGGCCGGCATACGGTGTCTTTTTAAACGACACATCCTTCGGGATATCCACCACAACCGGACCGGGGCGGCCGCTGCGCGCGATGTGAAAAGCTTTTTTCATGATGCTTGCCATGTCGCGCACGTCTTTGACCAAAAAGTTGTGCTTGACTATCGGGCGCGTGATGCCCACTGTGTCGCACTCCTGAAAAGCATCTAGGCCGATGGCATGGGTGGGCACCTGACCGGTCAAAATCACCATCGGAATGCTGTCCATGTAGGCGGTGGCGATGCCGGTGACCGCATTGGTCACGCCTGGACCGGATGTCACGAGGGCAACGCCAACATCTCCGGTCGCCCTGGCATAGCCGTCGGCGGCATGTACAGCGGCCTGTTCATGGCGAACCAGCACATGCTGAATGGTGTCTTGCTTGTAAAAAGCGTCATAAATGTGCAGCACTGCACCGCCCGGGTAGCCCCAGACGAATTTGACGCCTTCCGCCTGCAGGGCCTTGACCAAAATCTCTGCGCCCCGTAACTCGGGCACGACAGTGCCAGTTGATACTGGTTGGTTGGCAGCACTCGCCAACGCAGCCGAAGCGATTTCAGCTTTTGAAATTTCCATGATGAACCTTTGTGAATTTCTCTAACGAAAAACCTTGGGTGCTCCTTTGATGACCCTTGTGAGGCCTCCTCGGAACTTGAGGCCAAAACCATAGACGCAGCGAATAATGCGTCGGGCTTTGACCCTTTTGCCGTTTGATTTGCAGGGCGCATTATCACACTGCAAAATTCCGCCCAGCAGACCTACTTCAAATTTACGGCCCGATGTCATAATTATCGAGGCCCATGCTCCGGATTTAGGCCTCCGAGCGAGTTCAGCCCGGGCACTACTGCACACGCACCGCAACTCCTTTTGGCTACCGAACAAGAACTCACCGAATTCCTCAAGAGCGTTGAGAAACGGGCCTTCAAACGCTCTGTCTACCATGTTCGCAATGAGGAATCAGCCCTCGATATCGTGCAAGAAAGCATGATGAAGTTGGCCGAGCACTACGGCCATAAACCCGCTGCCGAGTTGCCTATGCTGTTTCAGCGCATACTGTCCAACTGCACGCTGGACTGGTTCCGAAGGCAAAAATCCAGAAGCCGAATTTTTTCAAACTTCAGCGATTTCCAACCCGCCACTGATGACGATGATGACTTTGACCTGCTTGCGATCCTGCCGGCGACCCAAGAATTGCAATTTGTCGAGAGCACGCAGAGTGCCGCTGAGCGCAGCCAAACCCTGTTGGCGATCGAAATCGAGATCGCAGCCCTGCCCGGGCGTCAACGAGAAGCCTTTCTGTTGCGTTACTGGGAGGAACTTGACACCGCTGAAACCGCGGCGGCAATGGGTTGTTCGGAGGGCAGTGTCAAAACACATTGCTACCGGGCGATTCAGGCTTTAGCAAACGCGCTGCGGGCAAAAGGCACCACACCATGACAAATTCAACCGACGACCAAAACCTGCTGGCAGCTGACCGCTTTGCCTTCAGGATCGCCAGCAGCCTGTCCGCAGGTTCGAATGACTTGCCGTACGAAGTCACGGAACGTTTACGCGCGGCTCGGGTGCAGGCGGTGGCCCGGCGCAAAGGTGCGGCAGCCCAGCCGCAACTGGCCAGCCAGGGCGGGGGGGCACTTGGCTTGGTGATGTTGGGCTGGCGGGGCAGCCCGCTGTGGGGGCAAATCATCGGCGCAGTGGCCTTAGCTGTGCTTGCGGTGGGACTGTTTGTGATCGATGGCGTCCAAAGTGAACAACGAGCCCAAGAGTTGGCCGAAATTGATGCTGCCATATTGACCGATGATCTTCCACCCTCGGCTTACGCGGATCCGGGCTTCGCCCACTTCGTCAAACTCAATATGGGTCCCCGGCCCTGAAAACTCCAATGCAAAGGCCAGTTGTCCTTTATTTATGCGGCTGCCTGCGGCTAGCACTTTGGCGCGGGGCCGCAGTGGCCGTGACGGCTGTGTGTTGCTCGATGCCGGCAGCACTAGCCGCTGTTGATTTCGCGGGCAGAGCCGCCACACCAGTGACGGGGCCGCCGCCCGGCCCTGCGCCTGGTGCCAGGTCAGGGTCCAAAGCTCCGGTGACAAAGCCAGTATCAAAACCGCTGTGGCAAGAACTTACAGCCGAGCAACAGCTGTCTCTCAAACCCTTGGCTGCCCAGTGGAACGCCCTGGGGCAGACGCAAAAGCGCAAATGGATCGCCATCGCCACCGGCTACCCAAGGCTGGCGCCCTTGGAACAGGCCAAAATGCACAACCGCATGACAGATTGGGTGGGGCTCAGCTCAAGCCAGCGCGCCCAGGCCAGGCTAAATTTTGAAGAATCAAAAAAAATGACGCCTGACGAAAAAAATGCCAACTGGCAGGCCTACCTGGCTTTACCGGCCGAAGAAAAGAAAAGATTGTCAGCTGGTGCCGCAAGCAAACCGCCCGGTGTGGCCGCCACAAGCAAACCAGTTCAAGCACAAAAGCTCGCCTTGGTACCGACCAAACCGGCCAGCGCCAAGCAGGGGCCAAAAATGGCCGCCATCCAGCCCTCGGTTGATCAAAACACTCTGCTGCCGGGCTCGCCGCCTGGCACTGAGGCAGCAGGTACCGAGAAAAATTGAGCCTGCTAGCGCTGCTTTCGTGACCACGCCCAGTCTTTGGCGCCGGATGGCCTGCTGGACCTACGAGGGCATGCTGCTGTTTGGCGTTTTGTTCATTGCCGGCTACCTGTTTGGTACCTTGACGCAAACCCGCAATGCCATGGACAACCGGCATGGGCTGCAGGCCTTTTTGTTCTTGATTTTCG
>CAMATS010000037.1 GCA_945861195.1 Rhodoferax sp. OV413 | reverse complement strand
GGGCGTGCGCTGCAGTTCTTCTTGAACAGCACGGCGCACAACCAGGTCGACCGCGTGCTGCTGGCCGGCTGGGCGGCGGGCCTGCCCGGTTTGATCGAAGCGGTGCGCGCGCAGACCGGCGTGGTCTGTGCCCTGGCCAATCCCTTTGATGGCATGGACCGCTGTGAGTTGGCCGCAGTGGACAGTGACCAGCCCGAACACCCGGGGCTGGCTTACCTGACGGCCTGTGGTCTGGCACTGCGCAGCTTCAGCCCATGATCGCCTTCAATTTTTTGCCGCACCGTGCTTTGGCGCGGCAGCAGCAACGCGAGCGCTTCCGGCGCAAACTGGGTTTGGCTGCTGGCCTGGGCTTGCTGTTGGCGCTGCTGGGCCTGGTTGGGCTGCAGCGCCAAATTAGCGTGCAACAAGAAAAAAACCAGCTGCTGGAAGCTGACATCGCTGGCTTTGACGCCGGCATCAAAGCGCTGGCAGTGTTGCAGGCCGAGGTAGGTCTGCTGCAGGCGCGGGAGCAGGCGCTGCAAGCCCTGCAGCTCGAGCGCCGGCTGGCGCTGCGACTGTTCACGGAGTTGCCGCGCCATCTGCCCGAGGGCTTGGTCATCAGCAGCTTGCGCCAGGATGGAAAAACCCTCAACCTGAGCGGCTTTGCCTTGTCCAATGATCGGGTGTCTGAATTCCTGCGCCAACTGGCCCAAGGCTCTGACTGGTTCTCCGGCCCCGAGTTGGTGGAGGTTGTGGCGGCCAACCTGGAACTGCCCGGGCGCGCACCGAGCCGGGGCGCGAACTTCACCATTCGGCTGCGCCTGGAGCCAGCGCCACTTGGCAGCGGGGCCGAGCCAAAAGCTGGAGCCTTGCCTGCGCCCCTGCGCAAGACGCTTGAGCCTGGCGCCTGAGCGCAAAACCCATGTTGCCCCGACCTGCCCACCACTTCATGCTGACGCGGCTGCGTGCTGCCCTGCAGGCCCAGCGTGTCGGCCTTGAGCTGCGTAAGCCTTGGGCCTGGCCCCTGGTGCCGCAGCTGGCGCTGTTGGTGTTGGTGAGCGCCCTGGTGCTGGGGTTGGTGTGGATTGTTTTGCTGCAGGGCTATTGGCAGCAGTGGGCCGCCGAGCAGTCCCGGGAGGGTGATTTGCGTCAGGACTATCAGCGCAAGCTGCTGCGGTCGGCGGGCTTGGCCGCAGTCAGCACCCAGCGCGAGCAACTCGGCCAAGCGCTTGCCGCACTGGAAAAAAACCTCTCCGGACAGGCCGAGCAGGAGGCCCTGTTGTCAGACATCAACCAGGTCGGCTTGCGCCGTGGCCTGCAATTTGAGCTGTTGCGCCCGGGCAAGCCCTTGGCGCAAAACTTTTATGCCGAATTGCCGGTGGCTGTGCGGGTGGTCGGGCGCTATCAGGACATGGGCGGGTTTTTGGCTGATGTTGCGGCCCTGCCGCACTTGGTGACCTTGGGCAACATCAGCCTGCACAGACATGGCTCGGGCGAGGGTCTGCTGAGCCTGGACGGCACGGTGAAAACCTTTCGGCGTCTTGATCCCCAGGAGTTGGCTGCGCAGGCGGCAGCCAATAAAAAGGCAAACCAATGAAAAAGGCAAACCCATGAGCCACCCGCGCGCCCTGCTGCCTGGCCCTGTGCTGCTGCTGGCTGCCCTGCTGGCGGCTTGCGCTGGCTCGGCACACCCGGAGTTGCAGGCCTGGATGAGCCAACAAAAGAGTCAGGCCACGGCAGCCGCGTTGCCCAGCTTGGTACCCAGCTCTTTGCCACCTCCCATGCCGGCGCAGGCAGCTTTGCTTGACCCCTTCAGCCCAGAGCGGCTCGGCCAGGCCTCCAAGGCAGCGCCGGCGCGTTCGCTGCGCGCGCGCGCCGGACTGCTGCCAGAACCTGGGCGGCGCAAAGAGCCGCTGGAAGCCTGGCCCCTGGCTGTTATGGCTTTGGTCGGCACAGTGGCCGAGCCGGGTCAGGCGCTGGCCCTGGTCAGGGTTGACAAACTGCTCTACCAGGTTCGCCCGGGCCAGTACCTGGGGCCAGACTTCGGGCGGGTGGTGCGTATCAGCGAGTCCGCCGTGACGCTGCGAGAACTGGTTCAGGATGGCAGCGGTGCCTGGGTTGAGCGCACCGCGATATTGCACTTGCAGGAGACGGCGAAATGACAGGCAACTGGTTTGGGCTTGCGGCGATGGCCGCTGTGTGGCGCGGCATGCTGGCCGCCCTGGTCATGCTTTGGGCCACGGCTGCGCTAGGGCAAAACAGCCTGCAAGGGCTCAGCGCTGCCATACAAGGGGGGCAGGAGATGGTCACGCTCGACTTGGCGCAGGGCTTGAGCGAACTGCCCAGTGGCTTTGTGCTGCAGTCGCCTGCGCGCATCGCGCTGGACTTGCCGGGCATGCTCAACCAGGCCGGCCGGTCGAGTTTCGAGTTTCGTTTGGGGCGGCTCAAATCAGCCAGTCTGGTGCAGTCTGGCGAACGCCTGCGCCTGGTGCTCAACTTGCAGGAGTCAACTGGGTACAGCCTGCGCCTCAATGGGCGTTCGCTGGTGGTGCTTTTGTTACCGCCGGCAGGTGCTGCGGGTGCTGTTGGCGATGTAGGCGCTGCGGGATCGGTGCTGGCGTTGGCTGCGCCTTTGCCGCCGGCCGGCAGTCGCACCCTTGAGGCCCTGAGAGACCTTGACTTCCGGCTTGGCACAGATGGCGCAGGGCGCATTATTGTGTCTCTCGCCAATGACCAGGTGGGGGTTGATGTGCGCCAGCAGGGGCAGACCCTGGTGGCCGAATTTTTGCAATCCTCACTGCCCGAAGGTTTGCGCCGGCGCATGGATGTGACTGACTTTGCCACCCCAGTGCAAACCGTCAGCCTGAGCCAGGCGGGAGATCGGGTGCGCCTGGTGGTGGAGGCCAAGGGCGCCTGGACCCACACCGCCTACCAGGCCGAGCGCCAGTTGGTGCTGGATGTGGCACCGCTGCGGGCCGAGGGCCCACGGGGGTCTGCCGCTGCGGCCTTCAGTGGCAAAAAAATATCGCTTAATTTTCAGAACATCGATGTACGCGCCCTGTTGCAGGTGATTGCCGATTTTTCCAAGTTCAACATCATCAGCTCGGATGCTGTTGCTGGCTCGGTGACCCTGCGCCTGCAAGAGGTGCCCTGGGACCAGGCGCTGGACATCATCCTGCAAGCCAAGAGCCTGGCCATGCGCAAAACTGGCAATGTGCTGTGGGTGGCGCCCAAAGAAGAAATCGGTGCCCGGGAAAAACTCGACCTCGAGGCCGCCGCTGCCTTGCAGGGCTTGGAGCCGCTGCGTACCCAGTCTTTCCAGCTCAATTACGCCAAGGCGGCGGAGCTTGCAGCGCAAATCACGGGCCGCGGCTCTGCGGATGCGACAAGCTCAGCCCCGCCCACCTTGGCCAGCGCCTCACGCCTGCTCAGCCCGCGCGGCAGTGCCATTTGGGAAACCCGCACCAACCAGTTGTTTGTGACCGATGTGGCCACCAGGCTCGAGCAGGTGCAGCAGCTGATCGCCAAGCTCGACATCCCGGTGCGCCAGGTGTTGATTGAGGCGCGCATCGTCGAAGCTTCGGATGCTTTTGGTAAATCGCTGGGCGTTCGTCTGGGTGGCAGTGATCTGCGCTCGGCGCGCGGCGGCGAGGCCGGTTTTCCCTTGGGCGGTGACAGCCGGCTGGCCTTTGGCAGCAGCTATGGCAATGCGGTGGCAAGCAGCGGCGCCGGGGGCGCGGTTGACCTGAGCAGCAATTTTGTCAACCTGCCAGCGCTCGGTCAGGGCGGCTACAGTGCGGCGACCTTTGCTGTGTCGATTTTCGGTGTGGCCGCCAACCGCTTCTTGAACCTCGAGCTCTCGGCGCTGGAGGCCGATGGCAAGGGCAAGGTGGTGTCGAGCCCGCGGGTGGTGACCGCCGACCAGATCAAGGCCCTGATCGAACAGGGCACCGAGCTGCCCTACCAGGTGGCATCGGCCAGTGGCGCGACCTCAATCGCTTTTCGCAAGGCCAACCTCAAACTCGAGGTCACGCCGCAAATCACCCCCGAGGGCAGCATCATCCTGGACCTTGATGTCAACAAAGACAGTGTCGGCCAGTCCACTGCGGCCGGCTTTGCCATCAACACCAAGCACATCAAAACCCAGGTGCTGGTGGAGAACGGCGGCACCGTGGTGATTGGAGGTATCTTCGAGCTCACCGAGTCAGACACCGAGACCAAAGTGCCCCTGCTCGGCGACCTGCCGTTGGTGGGCAATTTGTTCAAGAGCCGCTCGCGCGTCTCCAACAAGCAGGAACTGCTGGTATTCATCACGCCCAAGGTTTTGGCACAGCGAACCCTCTCGCGTTAGCCCTGCCGCAGGCCCACAGGCCTTGCGAGCCCAGGCGGTGATAATTCTTTGATGATCAGTCTTGTTGGCCTGCCTGGCTCGGGCAAATCCACCGTTGGGCGGCAACTCTCGCGTCGGCTGGGCCTGGCTTTTTCTGATTCTGACCTGGTCATTGAGCAGCGCATCGGCTGCTCGATCCGCGAGTATTTTGAGCATCAGGGCGAGGAGCGCTTTCGAGACATTGAGTCCGAGGTGCTCGACGAGCTCACCCAAACACCCGCACTGGTTCTGTCGACCGGCGGCGGCTCTGTGCTGCGGGCGGTCAACCGGGAGCATTTGCACGCACGCGGGCATGTCATCTACCTCAGATCAGACCCAGACGAGTTGTTTCGCCGCCTGCGCCACGATGGCAAGCGGCCCCTGCTGCAAGTCGCAGATCCCTTGACCCGCCTGCGTGATTTGTACGCCGCGCGCGACCCGCTGTACCGGCAAACCGCGCACTTTGTGATCGAGACCGGTCGCCCGTCGGTGGCCACCTTGGTCAACATGATCATCATTCAACTCGAGCTGCTCGGGGTGTTGCCCGGCCAAAACCCCTGAGCTGGGCTGGCCCGGGCGGCGCCCGCGGCCCCGGCAGCCCTAAACTCGCGGCCATGAAGCATGCACCCGCCCAACTTGTCAGCATCGACCTGGCGCAGCGCAGTTACTCGATCCTGATTGGCAGCGGCCTGATTGCTCAGCCGCAGACCTACGCCGACCTGCCAGAGGCCAGCCAGGCCTTGATCGTCACCAATGCGACGGTGGCCCCGCTCTACCTGCAGGGCCTGCGCGGCGCGCTGCAGGGAAAGTACCGGCAAATTCAAGAGGTGGTGCTGCCCGATGGCGAGCAGCACAAGACCTGGCAGACCCTGAACCTGATTTTTGACGCCCTGCTGGGCCAGGCTTGCGACCGTAAGACGGTGCTGTTTGCGCTCGGTGGCGGGGTGGTCGGCGACATGACCGGCTTTGCCGCGGCCAGTTTCATGCGCGGCGTGCCTTTTGTGCAACTGCCCACCACGCTGCTGGCGCAGGTCGATTCGTCGGTCGGTGGCAAGACCGGCATCAACCACCCGCTGGGCAAAAACATGATAGGCGCCTTCTACCAGCCGCAGTTGGTGGTGTGCGACCTGGAGGTACTGCGCACCCTGCCCGAGCGCGAACTCAGCGCCGGCCTGGCCGAGGTCATCAAGTATGGCCCGATAGCAGACCTGGGCTTTTTGGACTGGATCGCGGCCCACCTGGATGCGCTGCTGGCCCGTGACCCGGTGGCGCTGGCCCATGCGGTCAAGCGCAGCTGCGAGATCAAAGCCCACGTGGTGGCGCAAGACGAGCGCGAATCTGGCTTGCGCGCTGTTTTGAACTTTGGCCACACCTTTGGCCACGCCATCGAAACCGGTCTGGGTTACGGGCAGTGGCTGCACGGCGAGGCGGTGGGCTGCGGCATGGTGATGGCGGCCGAGTTGTCCTGCAGGCTCGGCCTGATAGAGCCGGCTTTTGCGCAGCGTCTCACCGCGCTGATTGCCAGGGCCGGACTGCCGGTGCGTGGCCCACAGCTGGCTGCAGACGACAACGCCGGGCGCTACCTGGAGCTGATGCGGCTGGACAAAAAATCTCAGGCCGGGGAAATCCGTTTCGTGCTGATCGACGGGCCAGGTCGGGCCACAGTACGCCCGGCGCCAGACGCGCTGGTGCGTGAGGTGATCGAGGCTTGCTGCGCCTAATATGAGCCTGGCCCCCTATGCCTGCCACCCAGACCATTCGCGCGGCCGGCGCTTTGCCCAGGCCCCAGCGCCCACGCGCACCGAGTTTCAAAGGGATCGCGACCGCATCGTGCACTGCACCGCATTTCGCCGGTTGGTGTACAAGACGCAGGTTTTTCTCAACCACGAAGGCGACCTGTTTCGCACCCGGCTGACACATTCGCTGGAGGTAGCTCAGCTGGCTCGCTCCATGGCCCGCGGGCTGCGCCTGAACGAAGACCTGGTCGAGGCGATTGCCCTGGCCCATGACCTCGGGCATACCCCGTTCGGACACGCCGGGCAGGACGCACTCAATGCCTGCATGCAGCCCTTTGGCGGCTTTGAGCACAACCTGCAGAGCCTGCGCGTGGTCGATCGGCTGGAGGAGCGCTACCCCGAGTTCGACGGCCTGAACCTGTGTTTTGAGACGCGCGAGGGCATCCTCAAACACTGCTCGCCCAAGCACGCACAGGCGCTCGAGCAGCAGGAGCCGGGTGGGGTGGGTCAGCGCTTTCTGGTGCACAGCCAGCCCAGCCTGGAGGCGCAGCTGTGCAACCTCGCCGATGAGATTGCCTACAACGCGCATGACATTGATGACGGCGTGCGCTCTGGCCTGATCACCCTGGCGCAGTTGCAGCAGGTGCCACTGGTGGATGATTTTCGGCGCGAAATTTTGTTGGAGTTCCCGGGTCTGGCCGAGCGCTCGCAGGGCCGGCGCCTGCTCTACGAGACCATCCGGCGCATGCTCAATGCACAGGTGTACGACCTGACCGCCGCCAGTGCGCAGGCGCTGCGCGAAGCCGAGCCGGCAAATGTGGCGGCGGTGCGCCAGCTGCCCGGCCTGGTTCGGTTCAGCCCTGGCATGGCCGAGCGTTCCCAGGTACTCAAGACCTTTTTGCTGCACCAGTTGTACCGCCATCCGCGCGTCATGGACACCACCCGGCTGGCGCAACAGGTGGTGCAAGAGCTGTTTGCCCGGTACCAGGCGCAGCCGCAGGACATGGCTGAGGGATTTGCTGCGCGCAGCAAAGCTTTGGCCGGCTCGCCCGGTGCGCCGGCCAGCATGGCCCGGGTAGTCGCCGACTACATTGCCGGCATGACCGACCGCTTTGCCACCCGAGAGCACGAGCGGCTCAGCGGCCAGCGCCTGCTGCCATGACGCACGGGCCGGCCCATCCCGACGCCGCCCGTGTGCAACTGCAGATGCAGCGCTGGTTGGAGCGGGCCGTGATTGGCCTGAACCTGTGCCCCTTTGCCAAAGCGGTGCATGCCAAGGGCCAAATCCACTATGCGGTGAGCGCGGCCAGCGATGCCACCGAGCTGCTGGATGCGCTGCGCCAAGAATTGCTCGATTTGCAGCAGGCCGATCCGACCCTGCGCGACACCACGCTGCTGGTGGCGCCCGAAGCGCTGGCTGATTTTTTAGAATTCAACGCCTGTCTGGGACGGGCCGACCGGCTGCTGCGCAAGCTGGGGCTGGACGGCGTTTTGCAGATAGCCAGCTTTCACCCACGCTACCAGTTTGCCGATGCCAGCCCCGAGGACATGAGCAACTGCAGCAACCGCGCGCCCTATCCCACGCTGCACCTCTTGCGTGAAGACAGCATCAGCCGAGCACTTCACACCTATCCCGATGCTGCCGACATTTACCAGCGCAACGCCCAGACCTTGAACGCGCTTGGCGCGTCCGCCTGGGCCAAGCTTGGCCTGGGCCAGCCGGTATGAACCGAGATTGTCCGGACAATCTTTGATGAAAGACAAGCAGTCCAAAGGCGCTGTCCGGGCGGACGACTCGAAGAAGCCATTGGCAACCGCCGACTTGCCGCCCGAGGTCCGGCCAGGCCAGTCGGTCGAACTGCTGCAAGCGCTGCACATCCTCACCCGGGAGCGCAAGCTCAACCAGGACTCGCGTCGCAAACTCAAGCAGGTCTACCACCTGTTCCAGTTCATCGAGCCACTGCTGCTGGCGCTGGGTGAGCCGGCCGGCGGCATCACCCTGGCCGACCATGGCGCGGGCAAATCCTACCTGGGCTTCATTCTGTACGACCTGTTTTTCAAGGCGCGGACCAGCGGGCATATTTACGGCATCGAGAGCCGCACCGAATTGGTGCAAAATTCGAGCGAGCTGGCGGCGCGGCTGGGTTTTGGGCGCATGTCGTTTCTGAACCTGAGCGTGGCCGAGTCGACCCATGCCGCCCAATTGCCGGCGCAGGTAGACATGGTCACCGCGCTGCACGCCTGCGACACCGCCACCGACGATGCCATTGCCTTCGGCCTGGCCAAACAGGCCAAATACATGGTGCTGGCGCCCTGCTGCCAGGCCGAAGTTGCCCGCCTGCTCGGCCAGAACCGGGCCCTGTCGCTGTCACGGACCCCGCTGGCAGAGCTGTGGCGCCATCCCCTGCACACCCGGGAGATGGGCAGTCAAATCACCAATGTGCTGCGCTGCCTGTACCTGGAAGCCCGTGGCTACCAGGTCACCGTGACCGAACTGGTGGGCTGGGAGCACAGCCTTAAAAACGAACTCATCATCGCCCGCTACACCGGCCAGCCCAAACCAAGCGCCGCCGACCACCTGCGCGCCATCCTGCAAGAGTTCGGCCTGCACAACTTAATTGGGGTCAGATTCCAATTAAATTAATTGGGGTCAGATTCTAATTATCATCGCTGTCTTGCTTGGAGACGCCATGGCCAGACTGCCCAGACTCACGCTGCCCGATTACCCGCACCATGTGATTCAGCGTGGCAACAACCGGCAGGCGACTTTTGTGCGGGCGGCCGATTACCAGCGTTTGCTCGACCTGCTTGACGAAAACGCCCGCCTGTTCGAGGTTGCCATTCACGCCTATGTGCTGATGAGTAACCACTTCCACCTGCTTGCCACACCGAAGACGGCCGAGGGCTTGCCGCTGATGATGCAGGCGCTTGGCCGGCGTTATGTGCGCTATTTCAACGATGCTCAGGGCCGCACCGGCACGCTGTGGGAGGGGCGCTACAAGTCCACGCTGATCCAGACCGACCGCTACCTGCTGGCCTGCATGGCCTACATTGACCTCAACCCGGTGCGCGCCGGCATGGTCGCCCAGGCCGCCGACTACCCCTGGTCCAGCCATGGCCACTACATTGGCCGGGGCACCGACAAATTGGTGACGCCGCATGCCCTGACCTGGACTCTGGGCAACACCCCCTTCGCACGGGAGGCCGCCTACGCCGAATTGGTGCAATCGGGTGTCAATCCTGTGCAGCAACAGGCTTTGACGGCTGCAACCCTGCGCGGCTGGGCCTTTGGTGAGCCTGATTTTGTTGCAGATTTACAAAAGAGAACCCAGCGCCGGGTGAGCAAAGGGCAGGCCGGCCGTCCAGCGGCGGCGATCAAACCATGACCAAAAACCCATGTATGAGCAGGGTCGTCCCTTTAGTTCGCGCTGATTTTTGATCTGTCCCCAATAAAATAGGTTTTTGATTTAACGCCATTTAATTGGAATCTGACCCCAATTAAAGGGCTTGGTGTTTTTGTTGCAATGCAGTAATCTGCTTGCCCCGAGCTACATATAGGAGTGGGCCATGACGACGGCGGCTGAGATTGAGTTTGTTAAAAACCAGGGTTTATATGACAGTGCGTATGAGCATGACGCCTGTGGCGTTGGTTTTGTGGCGCATATCCGGGGCGAGAAGAGCCATTCGATTGTCAAGAACGCGCTCAAGATTCTCGAAAACCTGGACCATCGCGGCGCGGTGGGGGCTGACAAGCTGATGGGGGATGGGGCGGGTATCTTGGTGCAATTGCCTGATGCCCTGTACCGGCAAGAGATGGCGGCGCAGGGCGTGGCGCTGCCGCCGCCGGGCGAGTATGGCGTTGGCATGATCTTTTTGCCCAAGGAGCATGCCAGCCGGCTGGCCTGCGAGCAGGAGATGGAGCGGGCCATCCGAACCGAGGGCCAGGTGCTGCTGGGCTGGCGTGATGTGCCGGTCAACCGCGAAATGCCGATGTCCCCCACTGTGCGCGACAAAGAGCCGGTGCTGCGCCAGGTGTTTATTGGCCGCGGCAACGATGTGATCGTGCAGGACGCGCTGGAGCGCAAGCTGTATGTGATTCGCAAGACCGCCAGTGCCGCCATCCAGAACCTGCAGCTCAAGCACAGCAAAGAGTATTACGTGCCCAGCATGTCCAGCCGCACCGTGGTTTACAAGGGTCTGCTGCTGGCCGACCAGGTGGGCACCTATTTCCGCGATCTGGAAGATCCGCGTTGCGTTTCTGCCCTGGGCTTGGTGCACCAGCGCTTTTCCACCAACACCTTCCCCGAGTGGCCGCTGGCCCACCCCTACCGCTATGTGGCGCACAACGGTGAGATCAACACCGTCAAGGGCAACTACAACTGGATGAAGGCCCGGGAAGGCGTGATGTCCTCGCCGGTGCTCGGCGCCGACCTGCAAAAGCTCTACCCGATCAGTTTCGCCGGCCAGTCCGACACCGCCACTTTTGACAACTGCCTGGAACTGCTGACCATGGCCGGCTACCCGATCAGCCAGGCGGTGATGATGATGATCCCCGAGCCCTGGGAGCAGCACAGCACCATGGACGAGCGCCGGCGCGCCTTCTATGAGTACCATGCCGCCATGCTGGAGCCTTGGGACGGCCCGGCCAGCATTGTTTTCACCGATGGCCGCCAGATCGGCGCCACGTTGGACCGCAACGGCCTGCGCCCCGCGCGCTACTGCATCACCGACGACGACCTGGTCATCATGGGCTCAGAGTCGGGGGTTCTGCCCGTGCCTGAGAACAAAATCGTCCGCAAATGGCGTCTGCAGCCCGGCAAGATGTTCCTGATCGATCTGGAGCAGGGCCGCATGATCGACGATGAAGAAATCAAGGCCAACCTGGCCAACAGCAAGCCCTACAAGCAGTGGAGCGAGAACCTGCGCATCACGCTCGACGATCTGGCCCGGGGGGAGCGCCCCCTGGATGGCGCAAGCGCCGATCTGCCCGCAGCTGTCCTGCCCAAACGCCAGGCCGACAACGTCAGCCTGCTCGACCGCCAACAGGCTTTTGGTTTCACCCAGGAAGACCTCAAGTTCCTGATCGCACCCATGGCCGGTGCCGGCGAAGAGGGCATTGGCTCGATGGGCAATGACAGCCCGCTGGCGGTACTGTCCGACAAGAACAAGCCGCTTTACAACTATTTCAAGCAGCTGTTCGCCCAGGTGACCAACCCGCCGATAGACCCGATCCGCGAGGCCATCGTGATGAGCCTGGTGTCATTCATCGGCCCCAAGCCCAACTTGCTTGACATCAACCAGGTCAACCCGCCGATGCGCCTGGAGGTCAGCCAGCCGGTGCTCGGCTTTGACGACATGAGCAAGCTGCGCGACATCGAGCGCCACACTCAGGGCAAGTTCCGCAGCCACACCATCGACATCACCTACCCGTTGGCCTGGGGCCATGAGGGCGTGGAGGCCAAACTGGCCTCGCTCTGCGCCGAGGCGGTGGACGCGA